>SLQC01000366.1 GCA_007131625.1 Balneolales bacterium
AGCCGGTAAGGAATCCGAGACCGGCACCGATGCTGATGATCAAAAAAGTTTCCAGAAAAAACTGCCCCATAATATTGTGTCTCTTTGCTCCGACTGACCGGCGAATGCCGATCTCTTTCATACGTTCCTGCACCACCACGAACATGATATTGGCTACACCGATCCCGCCGACGGCCAGGGTAAAAAAGCCGATCAACCCGAGGAATCCGTTTATCCCCAGGAAAAGCACATGAATGAACGACCAGAATTCGTTTGTATCCCAGATATTAATAGCATCGCGGTCGTCCGGGTTAAATCGGTGTTTCTGTGCCATCACCTCGTACACCTGGTCGCGAACACTTTCTGCCAAATCGGGATGAGCAGGTGTATAAATGATATTTCGAATAATGTCGGTCCCCATCATGGTTGAAAAAGTTGTTGCCGGCATATAAGCCCGGTCCATATCGCGCTGGGAATAGGAAGAATTCTGGATTTTCTCCTGCATGATTCCGATAACTGTAAACGGGGTGTTCCGGATCATCACCTGTTTTCCAACAGGATCTTCGTCGCCAAAGATGTTTTCAGCGAGGCGGTTGCCCAGGAAAATAACTCTTCGCCGGTCGTCGATATCTTTCTCGTTCAGCCAGCGCCCGCCTTCCCGGGGAAAGATGTTGCGCATATCGCTGTAGAGCGGGTAAATGCCCGCTACCATGGAACTGCGCCGTTTTTCGCCAACTGAGACCGTCATGTCGGAGGTATACTCCGGTGTGATTCGCTGGATATCGGGGATTTGCTCTTCAAGCATCCATACATCGGCTTCCCTGAAGCGGATTTGGCGGCCTATATTATACCCATCGTGGGCCATGGTTGTGCTTCCCGGAAACATGATTGCAATTTCGTCGCCCATCCCGCGCATATTCAGTACTGTCTGGTCACGAAAGCCCATACCGAACGCAAGTAATAAAATCAGAGTGGCTGTTCCCCACATAATTCCGAAAATGGTGAGAAATGTTCGGAGCCGCTGCTGGTTCAGGTTGCGAAAAAGCTCTTTTATGATGCTGAAGAAAGACATCGGTTATCTGACTGTAAGGGTTCGTGTTGGACGTTCCAGTACTTTCTCGCCCTCCTCAAGCCCGTTTTTAACCTGGACGGTAATCGCATCGCTGAGTCCAAGTTCCACTTCCCGCTCAAGTCGTATACCAGGCTCATCTCCGGGTATTTCAACATATGCCTGGCCGTCCCGTATATCCACAACCCGTTCAGGTATCGTCAGTACATTTTCCATCCGTTCGATAATGATATCCGCATTGGCCGAATATCCGGCGCGCAAGACCGCCCCGTTGGTCTCTGTAATTCGAATTTCTACCGGAAATACGGTCGCATTATCCTCCTGTTTGGCTTTCAGGGATATTTTTGAAACCTCACCATAAACAGTTACACCAGGCAGTGCACCTATTTTCAGCTCTACAGGCATTCCCTCCTCAACCTTGCCGACGTCGATTTCATCGATGGTGCCTTTGAAAAGCAACTCTTCCATTGCTGCGAGCGACATGAGCGGGGTGCCGGACTGATAGGATGTAAGGGGTACAACCGGTTCTCCGACATCCACCATTTTCTCCAAAATGAATCCGTCGATGGGAGCGCGAATGACTGATTCAATCAATGTTTCACCGATCGTAATACGTCCCGATTCAAGCAGTTCCAGACGTTCCTTGTTGATTTGAGTACGGATTTGAACGTCATGATATCTTTGCTCTATCTCCTCGTAATCCTGGGCCGAAACCAGGTCCCGGTCTCTGAGTTGTTCCATTCTTTCCAGTTCCCGGGCCAGCCTTTTTTCCTCCGACTGGGTTCTTTCAAGGTTTCGCTTGGCTTCAGCCAATTCAAGTGGAGTAGGGTCAGGGCTTACCTCGATCAGCGGATCGCCACTTCTGACGTAATCGCCGGCATCTGCAAAGATTCTGCTGACAACACCGGAAATCTTGGATTTTATCTCAATCTCATTTTCAGGCTCAATGGTTCCAGTAGCCAGTGCTTTTTCCACGACAGTCCCGATTTCTGCAGTTACATGAGGATCATTCCCATTCGAAACATTCGAAGTATTGCTATAGAGTATAAAAAAGAAACCGCCTCCGAGTACGAGGAGAGCAAGGAATGAAATCCAGAATTTTTTAAATCTTTTATTTCGTGGTGCCATAACGTTTGATGGAAATAATTAACTGTTAGCACCACTTTACGAGCTATCGGATGGGAAAGTTACTTATTCTAAAACTTTTTTCAACTCCCTGTAAAGCCAAAGCTGTACCATTTTCCAGCCCCGGGTTACGGTTGCCGGTGAAATATCGAGAGCATCGGCAGTTTCCTTGATCGTTAACCCTCCAAAAAATCGGCATTCGACAATTTGACTCTGTCTCGGATTCACCTGGTCCAGTTTTTCCAGTAAATCTCCGAGAAGGACAAGCATTTCAACTCGTTCGTCGGTAAAACCAAATTCTCCGCTTGCGAGTAATTGAATCTGTTCCATAGTTACCCGTTGGCGGTCGCCACCCCGCTTTTTCTTATTTTTATCACGTGCATAATTGATGAGTATATGACGCATCGCTTTGGAAGCAGCAGCAAAAAAATGAGCTCTAGACTGCCATCCGGCGTTGGATTGATCTACCAATTTTAAATAGGTCTCGTGGAGAAGTGCAGTTGTATTTAATGTGTTATTCCCTTGCCAGTTTTTTCGTCTTCCGCGGGCAATCGTATATAGATCATTGTAAACAAGTTCAAACAGCTCATCAAAAGCCTGTGTGTCTCCATTTTGGATGTTAATTAAAATTTGTGAGACAGATTGCTG
>SLQC01000249.1 GCA_007131625.1 Balneolales bacterium
ACACATTTACAGAGCTGAAATAACCATTAGAATGTAATATAAAAGATGAATAATAAATACATTACAAAAATATCTGTTTTATCTCTGCTGCTTCCGTTCTTGATGGCAAATATACTTGGTGACAGTGGTCCGGAAGTAATCAAAAACCCCTACGAGAATGTGAACTGGCCGTCTATCAATAATTATAAAATGAATCTGCATGCCCATACCATCAAAAGTGATGGCAGGGCAGAACCGGATCACCTGATTTATATGTATGCAGATGCAGGATATGATATTTTAGCGATCACGGATCATGATAACTATTATACACACCGGGAAGGTGAACGTGATATTATGCAAAATTACATTCACCGTGATCACCGTGATCGTGTACCGACAGCTGAACCGACTTGGCCCTGGACGCGATGGATAGATGAAAAACCTTCGAAGATCTGGGTATACAAAGGAAGAGAAAGTTCAGCTTATTATCCGGATCTTGGCAATCGAGGTATGCTGGCCATTCGCGGTGCCGAATTGACGACACATCCACATATGCTTAACCTGTTTACCATCTGTGGATTTCCGGACAGAGATCAGACGGATGATGAACGAATAGCCTGTATCGAAAAATGGGAAGGTCTCTCCTATTGGTTACATCCCACGGATTACATTCCAGGTGGCCGATGGGAAGCCCAGGTATTTGATACTTCATTCGAAGAAGCCGTTAATTACTTTGCTGACCATATTATCCGGCACGATGCCTTCATTGGTATAGAAACGCAACTTGAAGGAAGGCTTGAACGAGATATGAAACTGCTTGATACACTGCTGGTTCGCTATTACCGGGATCATGATATTTTCTTCAAGGGAAGCTCCGACAAACACAGCACTTCCGTAAGCGAAAACGAAGTTATGACTTTGGTGCTTGCTGAAGAATTAACCGAAGATGCTGTGCGACATGCATTAACAAATGGGCATAAAATTGTCGGAAGCCGGGTTGATCCTCTTCCGGAATTTCACACTATTGAAGTCGATGAACAACGGAACAGGATTTCAGTGAATGCTTCCAACTATGAGGAAATCACCTGGATTAAGAATGGCCAGGAATATACCCGGGGAGATTACCTCGATTACTCAAATATTCGAGATTCAATCGTTCGCTTTCAAATGGAAAGCGGTGGTGTAATATTCTATTCACAAGCATTTTATATTCGATGAAGTTTCATAATGGTCTATTTCCTGGTCAGATATACAATTCCTCATCAGGATTATTAACCATAAATTACTTTTTTACTTGTGATACGAATGTTTTTTTCAATTTGACACTTACATTTTTCATAATAGATTGTATTTTATAAGTATGGTAAGTAAATGATATTGAAATGAATTGGGTCACAGCTTTGATAAGTGAATTATTCACTGCACGAGTTAAAGGTTAGGGCAAAAGTAACCGGTCAGCCACACAAATCACCCGATGCAATAAATAAAAATGATAATGATTTAAAAACACTTTCTATGATCTGGATTTTTATGTATAGACAAACTTGGATTATTATGGCTTTTGTTGTCACCCCTTTGATTACGATGAGCGCGTTACCATCCGAATCGAAAATAAATGACTGCTTCATAGCCAGCCCAACCGTACTCCATGTTGATGAATACAGTGCTCAATTTGTATGGGTAACCCCGGCAGGGCTTAATGCCGGAGAAATTTCTGTGACACCATATTCCGGCGGTCAACAACAACGAATAACAGCCGATGTAACTACTCCACGATTCCAAAAACGTGATGAGAACAACCCGGAAGTTTTACGGGAAATGGATCATTTGCGACACCTGGCAAAAGTTGATGGCCTTGAGCCGTTTACCGAATATCGTTATCACATTGAGTGCGGAGATGATGCTACAACAAGCAGTGGACGGTTTACTACTTCCCCTGAATCTGGACAAACCGATGCATTTGATTTTGTGGTCGTATCTGATGGACATGCCGATAGAATGGGGGGCCAAATTTATGGACCAATAGCCGAAGCCGTTGGTGGTGTTAATCCTGCGTTTGTCATACATACCGGTGATTTGACCGGAGGCTGGGGGCCTGACTGGGACCGATGGTTGCCATATTTCACTATTGCTCGTCCATACCTTCAATCCAGTGTGCTACGCCCTGTTGCCGGGGGACACGATGTGAACGAAACAGCACGCAATTTTCGCGCCTTTTTTGCATTTAACGATCCTGATGGTGATCCAGCAGACGAAGATGATATGGGAACGTATTATACCTTTACCTTTGGAAATGCACAGTTCTTTTTGATCGATCACACCTATGATCTCGAAACACAGCTCGAGTGGGTAGAGCGTGAGCTTGCCGCCAGTGAAGCCGAATGGAAAATCGTGGCATTGCACCAGTCTTTTGCAAATGTGGGTAGCCGGGGCAATTTCTTCAGCGGTTTGTTTAACGACCATGCTGAAGTGTATGAGCAATACGGTGTAGATATTGTAATATCCGGACACGATCATATCTATGAACGCAATCTGCCTTTCGGTAGTCAAGGTGTGAAACCGGTGAACTACATCGCAATCAATTCCGGTGGTAACTTTCGTGAAATTCGTCCAAGCCCGATCCTCGAAGGTGGCATTGGCCGACAAGAACATATGTATGCACATTTTAATATCGATGACAAGCGTCTTGAAATGACAGCCAGAAGGGCTGATGGAACTCTTCTTGACTATCTCGAACTGGTGAAGGGTGAGGACGGAATGTATCAGGAACTGGTTATGGATAAAGCCGTCGACAGAGACCTGGCAATAGAAATCGCACACCTGTATACAGGGCAGGATGTGGCTTCCGATTTGCGCTATGCCCGCCGGGATTTGCAGGCCGAATTCGACTCATTTCCCGAGGATGAAGCACCTCTTATGATGACACTGAATGTCAGCTCTTTTCCGCGTGGAAGTGAGATATTTTTCTATGAACAACGAAATCCTGAATTATGGCGCATTAAACAACAGTCCATTGAAGTTACCGGGAATACGGTTGAAGTAGAAGTAACCGCACCCGAAAATTTCGGAACTACCCACAGGAGCTGGAGTCCTGACCGTAGCGAAAGTAAATGGACCTCACCACCCAGTTTTCAGCTCAATGTGCGAATTGATGATCGAATGTTTGAATCGGTGACCATCTATCCATCACTGGGTGTCTCCATGGATGCCGTATCAGACCGTTAACCAATGACGGGCAGGAGAATAGGTTATAATTACAAATTGAAACATTACAAGTGATTGATTATGGATAACAAATGGAAAGTAATCATTGCAGTTATATGTGTCGTATGGATATGTGCACCAACTACTGCAAGCTATTGTATTAATAAAAATAAAATAGCAGGCTATACGGAACAGGATGCGAATCGTCTTGAGCTGGTACGGGCGTATGCCGACCGCGTATTGGATTATGGAACCGATCGCTGGAGTGGTCAAAACACCCCGTTACTTGTTGACGGGATTAACATCGACACCGGAGAACCGGTCCTATGGCGCTATGACGGGGACGAGTTTGTGATTTCCAATCTGGCAAGTCAACAGAACCTGTTTCGGGTCTTTGCCGGTTTAAGCAATTTGACGGGCGATAAAAAGTACAAGGAAACAGCTAAAGAATCATTCCAGTATCATTTTGACCATTTGGCGAGCGATTGCGGACTCTTGCGCTGGGGTGGCCACCAGATAATTGATCTCGCCAATCTCGAACCGGTGGGCCATTTCGATGCAAACCAGCACGAGTTCAAATTCAATTTCCCCTTTTATGAGTTGATGTGGGAAACCGACCCGGATGCCACTGCCCGGTTTATTCGTGCCTTCTGGAATGCACATATTTTAGACTGGGAATTACTGAATATGAATCGTCACGGCCGCTGGAATCTGGAAATGGGGGAATTGTGGGAAAGTGAATTTGCCGATCCGGATCCCTTTTTTGAGCTCCAGGGTCTCACATTTATTAATGCCGGTGGTGATTTGGTTTACGCCGCCGGTATGCTTTACGGTTTTAATCAAGAACAGGGAGCACTCGACTGGGCGCAACGACTGCATGGCATGTATGTGAAAGCCCGCCATCCCGATACCGGCTTGGGTGTCTATCAGTACAGCAAAACGGCACGAAGAGCTGAACCAATTATGCCTATGACACATGTTCGGCACACATGGGGTACCTATGGTGACCGGGCCGAAACTATGCTGGGTCGTGAATTTGGTGATGTAGCAAAAGAAGGCTGGCGGATGTGGGGTGGCACCTGGAAATCCATATATGTACGCGATGGATTCATGAAACTGGCCATGGCTGAAGCCATGGGAGATGCTGGAGCTATATTTCTGGACGATACAGCCGATGGCTTGCGAGCCGCAATTGAATACGGATATGTACCGGAAGAAAACCATTTCCTTCCCTTATGGGCCGACGGTTCAGATTTAAGTGGTTTAAGAGTACCCCGATATGGATATTATTGCAGGGAAACCTGTGACCGAGATTCCTTATGGGTCCCGTATGAAGCCGACATGGAGTTCGTCATGACCTATGCGCGTGCATATCGTCTTACCGGTGATCCGATCTTTTGGGAAACGGCGAGACAGATGGCGCGTGGAAACGGACTGGGTGATATCGGAAGTCGCCCAGGTCAAAATGTAGCTATTGATATGAATGCTCCCGGTTCCGCCTATGAAGAAATATTTGCTCTCCTGGAACTTTATCGGGCAGCTGATCACCCGGATTATCTGGAAAGAGCCAGAATTGTTGCAGACCGGATGATCGAAGAACATTATCATAACGGATTCTTTTTTCCTTCGGGTAATCATGTCAATGCCAATTTTAACCGAATCGAGCCGCTAGCCCTTCTTACACTTGATGCCGTACTTAGAGGTGAACCGGAATTGGTCCCGGCTCACGTTGGAAGCCGGGGATACATTCACGGCCGGTTTGAAGGCATGGGACGAACCAACGACAGCAATGCCATTTGGTCGGTTACTCGTGAATAATTCTCATCTATTTCGAGTTATCGCCTTCAAGGTTGAGCATCGCTTAACCTTGATGTTAATGCACTAAACCATGAATTTCAGTATGGATTCGACAGGGAAAGCCTGTATCATTGGAACTCAGGCTTTCCCGTAATAGCTTCTTTAGCACGGGATAACTCCATCTGTTATTATTCATTATAATGGATTAACCTGTATGATGAAGTATAGGCTTTTGATACACAATTGATCACCAGAATAACCATCCTATCCCATCCTATTCCACAACATGTCTGATATTTGGTACCAACAAACTCTGCAATTGCGGCAACGTCCGCGAGGGTTTCATCTTATTACCGACGAAATCACCACGCAACTCGACCGTTTATCCGACATTAAAACCGGACTTGCTCATATACTTATTCTCCACACCAGCGCCGGACTGACCATAAACGAAAATGCTGACCCAACGGTCCGTGAGGATTTTGAAACGTACTTTACCCGTACTGTTCCCGAAGATTCGTCCCTGTACCAGCATACCCTTGAAGGCCCGGACGATATGACGTCACATATAAAAGCTTCTCTTATGGGAAGCTCCGTTATCATACCCATAAGTAATGGCCGGTTTGCTCTCGGCACCTGGCAAGGCATCTACCTCTGTGAACACCGGAACCGCGGAGGCAGCCGTTCCGTCATCATTACGCTGAATGGAACCTCCGGATAAGCCGTTTCATGGATGATTTTTTTGGGTGAAGATGTCCGAAATTTTATTTAGATTAAGTCTTAATAGATTTACCTCGGAAATAACCCAATAATTTCATTCAGATGACTTGTTGTATTCGTCACTTTGTGACCTGTAACATTATTTATCTCATACTTTTACTATCATTTCCGGTGGGATTGGCCGCCCAGACTCTAACTATCTACTCCGGAAGGAGCAAAGTGCTGGTAGAGCCTTTGATTCAGAAATTTGAACAAGAGCATGGAATACGGGTAAATGTGCGGTACGGAAGTTCCACCCAGTTGGCCGTGGCATTACTGGAAGAAGGGAGTCGTACTCCGGCCGATGTATTTTGGGCACAGGATGCCGGCGCACTCGGTGCGGTACACCGGGAGGGCATGTTTCAGAAACTTCCGAACGAGTTAACATCGATATTACCCGGACGGCTGCACAACTCCGGTGAGACTTGGGTCGCCACCAGTGGCCGTGCCCGGGTTATAGCTTATTCCATACCAAGGGTCGACACAACGGCCTTGCCGGAGACAATTTTTGAACTGACCGATACAAAATGGCGCAACCGGGTTGGGTGGGCTCCCAGTAACGGCTCCTTTCAATCTTTCCTGACTTCCATGCGGCAACTCAAGGGAAACGACACCACGCTGCAATGGTTGCTAGATATGAAAGATAATGGAGCGCAGAGTTATATTAATAACAGTGCTCTCTTGCAGGCGATAGCCGCCGGTGAAATCGACATCGCTCTTACAAATCACTATTATCTGTATCGTTTTCAGGAAACGAATTCCCTGTTTCCAGTTAATCAGACTTATTTTCGGTCCGGTGACCCCGGTAACATGGTGAATGTCGCCGGAATTGGCATTCTGAATAATGCCAGAAATCGCGAAGCCGCACTCGCATTTATTGGTTTTTTGCTTGAGAAGGAAAATCAACAGTGGGTCACAGACGAGGTGTATGAATATCCGGTTCGGACCGACATCACCATGGTACCCGGACGAACGCCTCTTCTTGATATTCAGGAGCTGAGTCCACCACTGGACCTTGACGATCTGAGTAACCTGGATCAGACGCTCAACATGCTTCGACGATCCGGCCTCTTATAATCAACAACGGAATTTTATTCAACAGCATGTACAGGTTATTTTGCTTCAGAAAGTTATAAGCATATTTCGCATCAACAACTTACCATCCTGGTACTTCCTGATGCCGGCCATACTGGTCGGAATTTCAGTGCTTGTACCGTTGTTGTATCTGCTTCTCCGGGCCTTTGAAGCGGACAGCGAGCTCTCTATGGAACTTGTGTTCCGGTATCGCAATCTGGAGTTGTTATACAACACCCTGCTACTTGCTCTTAGCACGCTCCTGGCCGGCACGCTGATCGCACTTCCGATGGCATGGATCACCACCCGATCTGACATCCCCGGCCGTAAAATCCTGACCCTGCTGGGTGTTCTCCCGCTGGCCATTCCCGGATATGTGATGGCTTATGCATTACTCGGTTTTACCGGCGCAAATGGCACCGTTGCCATGCTGTTCGGGATCGATTTGCCACGTCTGAGTGGATTTTCCGGTGCCCTGACTGCTATCAGTCTCTATACATTTCCCTATTTGTATCTCAATTTCCGGTCAGCTTTGGCCGGTTTGGACCCCTCTCTGGAGGAAGTCTCCCGATCGCTCGGCTACCGTCCGCGCGTCGTTTTTTTTCGTGTGGTACTTCCCCAGCTGCGTCCCGCCTACTATGCCGGCGCGCTCATCATTTTCCTCTATGTCCTGGGGGATTTCGGGGCGGTATCGCTGATGCGGTTTGAAACATTCAGTTACGCGATTTATCTGCAGTACGCCGCTTCGTATGACCGCGTATACGCCGCCTGGCTCGCTTTGATGCTGCTAACGCTGACTTCCACCGCCCTGGTAGTTGAATATCGGTTGCTGCGGGGACTTTTTTTTCATAGGATCGGTTCTGGAAATGAAAAGAGGGCGAACATCATTCCTCTCGGCCACTGGAAATGGCCGGCATATATTTTTGTCACAATATTGGTTCTTTTATCGATTTTCCTGCCGTTGAGTACCATTTTGTATTGGATGATCGAGGCATTTGATGCCGGTCAACTGGCTGGTCTGCGACAGGCGCTGAGCGGATCGGCCATGGCATCGGCTCCGGCCGCACTTCTTGCCTCTGCACTTGCCGTACCGCTGGCTTATATCGGCGTGCGTCATCCATCCCGGCTTACACGCGGCATTGAAAGAATCGCCTATCTGGGATATGCCACCCCCCCGCTGGCGTTTGCTCTCTCCCTCATTTTCTTCACCCTCAATGCCGCTCCGATACTCTACCAAACCCTGAGTCTGCTAATCGTTGCCTATGCCCTCCACTTCCTGGCTGAAGCCATCGGTCCGGTCCGCAGTTCGCTTTATCAGGCGTCGCCACGTCTGGAAGAAGCAGCCCGATCGCTGGGTTATGGCCGACTTAAAGCTTTTTTTCTGGCTACATTTCCGATTATGCGGAACGGGTTGATCGTCTCAGCCGCTTTCGTATTCATGTCTGCAATGAAAGAGCTCCCGATCACGTTTCTTCTGGCGCCGGTCGGCTACGAAACTCTCGCCGTCAATGTGTGGAGTTATACAGCCGAAGCAATGTTTGCGCAGGCGGCTCCCTATGCTCTTGTTATTTTGTTATTTTCCACGTTGTTTGTCGGGTTGCTCTTCGCAAAAGAATGGACTTCCCGATAATCTGATCCCAAATATGAACACGTCCCTATCATGAACACACTGCTTTTGACATCCGGACTTACCAAATGTTTTGAACCGCCTGAAAAGGTCGTTGACAGAGTTACATTTTCAGTCAACCGGCATGAGATATTTTCGTTGCTCGGCCCGAGCGGTTGCGGTAAAACGACGACATTACGCATGATCGCGGGTTTTGAGCGACCGGATGAAGGGGATGTGATACTGAATAACCGAAAACTGACCGGCGGCAAGACTTTTGTGGAGCCAGAAAATCGCGGTATCGGATTTGTATTTCAAGACTATGCACTATTCCCTCATCTTCCCGTGATCCGCAATGTGATGTTCGGACTCAAAAACGTTCCCCGGAAGCATCGGGAAGAGCGCGCGCTGGAGATTTTATGTATGATGGGGCTGCGCGAATTCCGGGATCGCAGTCCATTCGAATTATCCGGTGGACAACAACAGCGAGTAGCCCTGGCTCGTGCAATCGCTCCGATGCCTGAGCTGATACTGCTGGATGAACCATTCTCCAATCTGGATGCGGTATTACGACAATCAACCCGAGACGAAATTCGTACTTTGCTGATAAACGCCGGTATGAGTGCTTTACTGGTCACACACGATCAGGAGGAAGCGCTCTCTTTTGCCGACCGGATTGCCGTTATGAATGAGGGCCGAATCGAACAAATAGGGACTCCCGAAGAGGTTTATTATCGTCCGCGTACCCGATTTGTAGCTCAGTTTCTCGGTACGACCAACCTGATTGCAGCTGAAGCAATCGGTGCCACGGCGCTGACTGAGTTTGGCCGCGTTAATCTGGACCGGCCGGCAACAGGCAGGGTTACTCTCTCCATCCGTCCGGAGCACCTTACCATTGAGAAACCGGAAAAACATCACAGCAACTACCTCGGTGAAATCATATCAAAAGATTTCAAGGGACATGATATCACCTACCGGGTACGAATCAAAGCGCGGGAATGCCTCGTTCACACCGGCAACAGAGTCAATTTTCATGCCGGCGACCGTGTGCATGTGAGACCTCTTGAGACGGCGGTTGTGTTGGAAGAATCGAATGTTCCGATCACAGGGACAAAAGTGGCCGTATGAGATAATGCACCGGTAGTTACTCCGCCTGAATTTATTTTATATATCATCTTTATTTATCTGAGCCGCATAGCCATCGATCCGTCGATCATACTTTTCTTGAAGCAATGGAGACGAGATCATGTATGCCCAGCAGCTTTCTGTTCCATTTGGCCCAAGCCTAAAGCTCCGATTTACAATTATCGTGTGAAATCATGGCCACAAATTCTCATGTCTTCATATATACAATGATATAATTGAAGATAGAAGATTGATTTCAATCTGTTCAATCAATATCATCAAAAGATTCTTTTGTCCGGCTGGCTACTCTGTAAAAACAATTTTTGCAAGCATTTAAGATACACGTTAACTAATGACCGAAAAAATCTCTGTGTATAACAACCGTCAAAAAACAGGTCTGTTGCTGGGGCCACTTTTATTTGTCGCTGTAATGATTGCACCGATCCCTCCAGGTCTGGAACAAACCGGCTGGACAACGGCTGGTATCGCATTGCTGATGGCGGTTTGGTGGATTACCGAAGCATTACCTATCCCCATAATTGCTCTTATTCCCCTTGTGCTGCTTCCTTATCTGGATGTGATGCCCATTGGAGAAGCATCCCCTCCATATGCCAATCCGCTTATCTTCCTGTTTATGGGTGGATTTATGATAGCCATAGCTATGCAAACCTGGAACCTTCACCGGCGTATTGCATTGCGGATAGTCCATATGGTTGGTGTCAAACCCTCAGCGATTATCTTCGGGTTTATGCTTGCTTCGGCCTTTTTGAGTATGTGGGTAAGTAATACGGCGACCGCATTGATGATGCTACCCATTGGCATGTCCATCATTCATGTGGCTCGCGAACAGGCTCAAAGTATTGAACAGAAAAAGGGTCAGGCTCATTTCGGAATAGCCCTGACCCTGAGTATTGCCTATGCCTGTAATATCGGAGGGATGGGTACCATCATAGGAACACCACCCAATGCGCTACTGGCCGGATTTATGTCTGAAACCTACGGTTTTGAAATTGGTTTTGCGCAATGGATGCTGCTTGGTATTCCGCTTGTATTGCTGGCATTGCCGCTGGCATATGTTGTGCTTGTCCGTATCACTTTTCCGGTTACACTCAAAGAGTTGCCCGGCGGTAATAAAATCATTCAGAATGAACTTGCCAAAATTGGTGCGATAACCATACCGGAAAAGCGTGTAGCCAGCGTCTTCTTTCTGACGGCTGCCGCCTGGATCTTTCGTCCTCTTATAGAACATATTATTCCCGGTATCAGTGACGCAGGTATAGCGATGACGGCCGGTATTGTACTATTTATAATACCGTCTGGTGTGAAAAACGGCGGGTTTATCATGGACTGGGACAAGACCGGCAAGCTACCCTGGGGGGTGTTATTGCTGTTCGGAGGGGGGTTGAGTCTGGCCAATGCAATCAGCACGACCGGACTTGCCGACTGGATCGGACAATCGGTTGCCATACTCGGTGGATGGCCGGTCATCTTGCTACTGTTGA
>SLQC01000002.1 GCA_007131625.1 Balneolales bacterium
AACTTGATATCAATTAGTTACGGGTTTTTATCAGGCAAATTGGCCTGCCATTGCAATGCGAGTTCTGCATTGCCTATATTTATGTAAAATGACACGTCAGACTTTTCGGAGTGGACTCATACATTATTTATTTGCAGGAATAGGTACTCTATTTATTTGCAGGTGTAGGTACTCAGATACTCAATTGCAGCATAAGCAGGAATTCAAAACTGCCGTTGCGGTTCTCGTACCGGCTGTTCGCCAGATCCGAATGTCGATCAGGGAGGTGATAAATGATATTGGTCTGAAACCGGAACAGCCCGTCGGCGGTATACCAGTTATGGCCCGCCAGCAGGCTGTACAGGCGGGAAACGCCCTGCAAATCGGGGTGCCGGTCAAAAATTTGACCGGCTTCAATGCGGCCAATAAGCTGATGTCCATTCCGGTCATCTCCATGCAATCTATAGCCCAGTTCCGAGTAACTTCCGTAAAACAAACCTGCCTGATGATCATCTGACAATGGTTCATGAAAGCGAATAAGAAACAATTCGCCACTGGTGTGCCAGTTACCGTAATACCATTCGGAGTCTACCAGCATGCCATAGCGTCGACCGGTTACCGGAACTTCGTTATATGCTGAAAAGCTGTGGCCGACCAGCTTCAAAGTCTGGCGTTTGTGGTTACTGTGATAAAAGCTCAATCCGTATCGGATATTATCCCGGATTGGATAGGCCAATCGAAGTTGTACATCCTTGTGATTGTTGTCTTCACGAATATTTGCCGAAGCGGATGCGTTTCCATTGGTCACGCTCAGATAATAGTCCAGATTCTGAATACGGCCGAACAGCATAACGCCGAATTGTGTATCAAGTGCGGGGAGCAGAAAAAGGCTGTTGAGTGCCGAATACCGCTCGACGGTTGACAATCTCTTGGAGGATCGATTGTTCTCCGGTGAGAATGGAGTAATGAACTTGCCGACTCTGATAAAATGGTCGGTCAGATACTCCATATCCATTTGGGCCAGTACCATCTGTGTTCGTGCCGATCCTGCCCCGTCAAATTCAAAAAAAAGCTCATATCGGTCGCGATACCGGAATATAAAATCCAGGCGGGCCCTTCGCACATAAAACTCATTGGATACGGCTCCGTTTTCATGCGCACCGTAAAAATTAAATGTGCTTTGAATATATCCCAATACCTTCGCATTGGCCTGCTGATCCGGTAAATTGATCGTGAAACCGTTACCCGGATTCCAGGCCTGCGAAGCCGGCGGATCGGCTTCCGCTGATGCTTGACCGGCAAAAAGCAGTAGCAGTAAGATGATTCCACCCTGAAGACACAATATAGTCTGCTTCATCTGTTTAAATTTTCTGATTTATATCGTCACATGTAATACCTTGACAGTGTTTCATCATGCACCTGTTTGTCAGTGTTTATGCCTTGTCATGTGTATTTCAATATCATATAAGTTGCGGGTGCTTGCGTTAGGGGTTACTTAGGACGGCTTAAACATTTTATTCATTTCCCAATTCGGCATTTCTCAAAAAGATGATATCCCCGAACCAGGCCGTAACCGATTCGCCCGTATCATCTGTATCAGTCATGATGGCGATCCCTCCGATTTTTGGCGGCTCCTCGTCATAGATCGCCCTGTAATCCTTATACACATTGCGTTCATAGGTCATCCAACGATTCAGATTATCTGTACCGCTCTCCACCACATGCATCATGACCAGATCCGTATACGGGTTTTCAACGACGGTGCCAACTTCGGTTTCTTTATCCCAGATATAGTTAATTGCCCTGCCCGGAACCTCTCCGTAAAACCGGCGCAACACTCTGATCATATTGCGTTGTATCCAACCGAGATTGGAAAGGTCATAGTCAAAAATGATGTAAATGCGAACCGGATAATCATCTCCGGATTTTTTGGTCACATCTCCCTTCTCGATAATGTCTTCAGCTAACCAACTCCATTGGATCACGGGATACTCTTTCAGGTCAATATCGATACGGCGGATGAGTCCGGAGGATGATTTGTCACTTACCGCTTTGATAACGGTCGTACCGTTTTTTTCGAAAAGACTGTAGTCTGTGGGATCTAGCCCCCGAAAGTCCATAGTCTCCCACTCTTCTGGCAGTTGTGTTTCATCAGGATTGTAACGGGAAAAAATTCCGACTTCAAGTGTATCCGGCAAGTTCATGGAAATCGCGGTCATACATAACACTAACAACAACAATAACATGGATGTTCTAATTATATTTGGGTTTGATTTATGATGATTTTTTCAATCAACGATCAGAACTGTTCAGAAGATCAGAACTGTTCAGAAACCTGTTACTTGTAATTCGAAATTTGGGGTGATTCGGATTGACAGGGTTTTTACCTGAAAACTGGAAATAACCGGGAAGTTTTAATTTATAAATACAAAAAGTGATTTTTTTCGTATACCACGTAATCACACATAGTTGCCCGAGTGAATCACCTTAACATGGACCAACTTCAGATTTATGGAAGATGAGAAGAAAATTGTAGACGACAACATCGATGTACTGAAGCAGGGAAGAGAACTTATTCAAAATATCAGCACAAATACTTACAGAAATGCGTTTCCGGGTATGAAAAATGGAACCATCGGAGCACATTTCAGGCACTGTCTGGAAGTTTACCAATGCTTCATCAACGGGCTGGATGAGGCATGTGTTGATTACGATAATCGGCCCCGGTCAGAAGATCTCGAAAACGATCCTTATATGGCAATTGCCACAATTGACCGGATCATCCGGGATCTTGAACTTATGTGCAGTTC
>SLQC01000232.1 GCA_007131625.1 Balneolales bacterium
ATTTGATGGGTTTTCTGGATTGCATCCAGATCGTTGAGATATTCCTCCAGGCTGGTAAAACCGTTCCCATTAATGTCACTGTTGGCGAGCTCCGGATTATTTAAATCCAGACCATGCTTTTCTTCCCACCAGTCCGGAATATAATTGCGGTTCTTGTCAATCCATACAGGAGTTCTCACCGGAGTAACGACAGGATACCCTCCGGCTTCTGTTTCACTGTCGATGATCTTTCCTATTCCAGCTCTTGCATCAGCAACAATTTTAGCGTCAATATCATCCCGGGCCCATGGGAATGCACCGGCATTTTGCAATACTCTTTCTTTGACCTCTTCGGCCGGAAGGGGTTGCAGTCCTTCAGGCCATATCGGACGATCCTCCAGGAAGGTAGTTGCCGAAGATGCATCGAATTCACGAACAGTCCAGTCAGAGACCGTAAAATTATCTTCCCAATAAATATCCAGTGGGCCCCGAAATCTCCCGTTATAGATGCTATTTGAAGTACTCGGTCCGTATTCGATAAAATTGCCTTCAACAGCCATTTTCCCGGTAACCCATTCGTACCCCTCCCATTCACTCGAACTGAGGTTATAACTAATTACTCTTCTTGCGGGATTGAAAATGTAGTTGTTTACAACCGCAGTTTGGCTCCCGCCTTTAACCAGGGGATGCCGGTCCACATTATCCGCATACAGATTTCCGTATACCAGAATTTCCGTGGTATTGTCGTGAATCAGAGTTCCTTTGGAGTGTTCCCCCTTGGCGTGTGTGGATTCGCTTAACCCCTGGGCAATAATATTATTACTGATAGTTACCCTGTGGGATGTGTTTTTTCTCCATTCATCCACATTGCTTCCGTTAAATCTGGGTCCCGAAGCCGACAGGTTTTCATCGGTAGCCCAGGTGGTGGTGCAATGATCGATGATCACATTCCAGGCTCCTCCGCTTGTAGCAATCCCATCCGGCTCCCAACCACTTCTTTTGGCATGCCCCGCCTCACCGGGCCTCACCCGGATATGTTGAACAATAACCTCATGTGTAATGATGCCAAGTTGTCCCCTGATGAGCGTGATACCGGGAGCGGGAGCGCTTTGACCCGCAATCGTTGCAAACGGATTTCTGATTGTCAGGTTCCGTCGATTGAGGTCGATTACCCCTGCAACTTCAAATACGATAATCCGTGGCCCTTCTTCTTCAATCGCTGCCGCGAAACTCCCCGCTCCATCCCTGTTTAAATTGGTAACTGCGATCACTCGCCCGCCTCTTCCTCCGACGGCATCCTGTCCAAAACCGGATACCCCGGGGATTTTAGCCAGTTCTAAGTGCGTGGATTCTGAAGAGTTTTCCTGAAGAGGCTGACCAAATACAAGAGCCGTTGGCAATAGTAACAGAAATGAGAATAAAATAATATTGATGGATCCCTTTATAGTTTTCATCTTTTTTATAATTTCGGATTATTAATGTCAAATGGAGCATTCATGATCACATAGTCATGTGCCTGTGTGTCAGAAACTTCGGCAATGGATGTTACGCATACGCTTTTCACTGTGTATGTATTTAAAAATAATTTTTATGGTCTCATTGAACACCCATGGCTTTATTATACGCCCATTACGAATAATAATGCTCATGGTATTTTATGAGATGTAAACTTTACAAGTTCAGGATAGTCTAATACGACTACCAAAATATACCAATAAAGAAACTGATTGTTTCAGAAGTTCAGGAAAGATCAGTTTGTATTATGAATAATATAATCCATAAAAGTTTTCATATTATTCATATACGTTCTGAGTGAAATGCCGCGAATCATTTTTTTGAAATCAGGGTCCGTCATATAGGCAGGATCGGGATTCATAGTTACACTGGTGTCATGTACTGAAATGTCTTCAATCCAGATACCGTTTTCATTTATCTCACTGATTAATTGCCGAATGCGTTCAAAATCCGGTTTATCGGGTGATTCCGGTTCTCTGTACCACTGATAATACCAATAGCGTTCTTCTCCGGGTTTGAGGTTTGATACAAACTCAAAGTCTTTTTTGAGTTGTTGATAATTTACCGTTTGCCTCCTGCCGGGAAACGGTTGCTCGTCATTGGGAAAATAGTGATACCTGACTTTTCCCATCGGGCTCAGTTCGTCCAATACCAGAAGGTCAATGGGCAGCCTTGTTTCGGGTTCATAATATCGCGCCAATTCATGAAGACCATTATCCAGCACATCCAACGTTGATGACGCAATCCATCCCAGTGTAGCGGGAATCGGACGAAGATACCGGCGATCGCCAGTGAAAAGATACAGTTGCATTAACATCTCCAGGGTATGAGCGGTTTGTCTGGTTGCATAGGCAGGAGGTTCATGGGTTCGCGCCCATGCAGGTTGCATATTCCTGTCATATTGCTCCGACCAGGCCGGTATTTCCTGCGGACCCTGGGCAATCATAAAGAATTCCCCACCTCGAAGGGCTGCCTCCAGGTACACTTCATGCCCCAACACTTCGTACGCTTTGAGAAGCACCTTGATGATATCATTCATGGCATCATCATTGAGCGTGTAGTGGGAAGTGTAATCAGGGAGCCCCGTATCAGAAGCGTAATCGTAACGCAACGGATAACGTTGCGGCCAGGCACCATTTGGATATTGAGCCATCAATATGAAGTCAAGCGCTTTTAACAAAGGTTGAAGGTATGTTGGATCATGGGTTTTCACATACAGATCGAGGAGGAAATCCGTGGCTCCCTGGGTTACGTTATCGTCGAATGTGCAGTTGCCGTAATAATATCGAAACTCCTCCCAACCCCTTTTGAACTGAGAAGCGACTTCCTCATACCACTTATTCAATCCCGGTTTATCAAAGTCAATAAAATAATGCCAGCCTCCCAAATGATGTTGACCATAAACAAGTGCATCGGCAGCATTTTTGGCATATTTCAGATACGTTTCATCCCCGGTCACTTCATACATTTCCAGATAGGTTTGCCCCATTTGCGGTGTTCCAGCTTGTACCCAGATTTGTGATTTCCTTGCCGGGACCTCACCAAAGACTTCTGAAAAGTCTTCTTTATAAGCCCAAAGATAGCCGCCATTATAGGACACGGTTTCAGCCATATAATCTGAGGCTTTTTTCATGGCTGATAACGCTTCGTTGACTTGTAATTCTTCCTTTTCGTTGGCTTGAATCAAGGACTCGTTAACGGACAGCAGCAGTGAAACACTTAGAAATGTAATCATTGTCTTCCCCTTTATATTAATAGTGACGCCCTTTGCAAGTCCATTGCAGTTACGGAATTCTTCATATAAAGAATCCTGAAATCCCCATCATCACACAAGAATATCATACTATTCTATTTCGGGACTATCCAATCATACGGGCTTGCAACTGATTGTACAATTTGTTACAGAATGGTACAGAGTGCTATAGAATATTACAGAATGTACGAGAGTGAAAAATGCCGGTGAAAAAGCCTGGAACTAAAATATTCTCACTTTTTGGTCATGGTCAGCAAATCCCATTCATCCGCATTGAATTTCTGGTAAACGGGAGTTACAACCGGATAGCCTCCTGCTTCGACTTCACTGTCGATTATCTTGCCATTACCATCTCTCACCGCAGCAACAAGTTTCCTGTCCAATTCATCCCTGTCCCACGGGAAGGCACCAGCATTCTGCAACACATGCTCTTTGACCTCAGCTGCCGGCATGGGGGTCAAGCCATCAGGCCATACCGGGCGGTTAGCCATGAAGGTTGGTGTTCCGAGAAATTCATTGACCGTCGTGTTAGAAACAACCTTATTATCTTTCCAGTACACTTCAACAGGACCACGGAATCTCCCGACATAGATATTTTCAGAAGTATCCGGACCATATTCAATATAGTTCCCTTCAACCGTTATTTTTCCGGTTACCCACTCGTGTCCTTCCCATTCTCCGGCATTCAAAGCATAATGGACTACTGCTCTACCGGGATTAAAAATATAATTATTCACAACTGCAGTTTGACTGCCCCCTTTGGCAAGAGGATGTCGGTCCATATTGTCTGCATACAAATTACCATAAAGCAGGATGTCCGTTGCATTATCATGGATAAGGGTTCCTTTGGAGTGCTCTCCTTTTTCGTGGGTGGAATTACTTAATCCCTGGGCAATAATAGAATTGCTGATAGTGACTCGGTGAGAAGTGTTTTTACGCCATTCATCCACGTTGCTTCCGTTAAATCTGGGGCCTGAAGCCGACAGATTTTCGTCAGGAGCCCAGGTGGCGGTACAATGATCAATAATTACATTGTATGCTCCTCCGGTAGTTGCTATACCGTCTGGCTCCCATCCACTTTTTTTGGGAAAACCTGCTTCCCCGGGTCTTGCTCTGACATGCTGAACTATCACTTCATGCGTTGCGATCACAAGGGCTCCTTTGATGAGGGTTATACCCGGTGAGGGCGCTGTCTGGCCCGCGATAGTCACAAACGGGTTAGTGACACGCAACGATTTTCTATCAAGATCAATGACTCCGGCCACTTCAAAGACAATAATCCGGGGACCTTCAGCATCAAGAGCTTCAGCCAGACTTCCTTTTCCATCCCTGTTCAAATTCGTCACAGCAATAATTTTCCCTCCTTTGCCCCCCACAGCGTCCAGACCAAAACCAGAAACTCCCGGAAGCACTGGTATTCCAAATCCAGCAGAATTCTCTGAATTATTATTAAAAGACCGGGCATATTCAACATTGAGGAGAATACATGAGATAATGACAAGACAAAAAATCAACCCTTTTGTTGTTTTCATAGTAGTATTGTATTTGGATCATAAATGGAAAAGTTTTTGGAACCTGTCAAATTGCATCGACAACAAAGAGTAATATATTTATAAACCTTGTATAAACCGTGTTTTCAAATAATAATTTTACACGGAAAAAAATCGTATTTCACGATACCCGGGCAAGTAAGGCACCGCAGCTATGGGTAAATCTGCGTTGGGAACAAAAAAATCATTCCCCAAAAAGCTTACCAATACGCTGTTACCAGACGGAATTCACCTGATCATACCGTTCCTTTTTAATCCGTATGTGGCGTGAAGTTTGATGCATTATTTTAATAATAATGTATGGAACGTAAATCAATCAACAAGATCAGTCACAAAACCTGTCACATCTTTTTGAAAATGGCTATTCCATTATGTCCGCCAAACCCGAATGTATTGCTCATCACCACATCGATCTTCTTATCCATCGCCTCACCGGTTACAATATTGATGTTGGACGGAATTTGCGGATCAATCTCTGTGGTGTTGATGGTAGGCGGAATGACGTTGTCGCGCATTGCCATAATACTTATAATCGCCTCAATCGCTCCGGCAGCACCCATGAGGTGCCCGGTCATCGATTTGGTTCCGCTCATCCAAAGGTCGTTTTTCCCGGTACCAACCATCGACATAATCGCCTTGATCTCACTGATATCGCCCACCGGAGTTGAAGTCGCGTGCGGATTGAGATAGTCGACATCATCCATTGTGAGTTCGGCCTCTTCGAGTGCCTGTCGCATCGCTTCTTTCGCACCGATACCTTCAGGGTGCGTAGCCGAAAGATGATATGCATCGGCGGTCATCGCCGCACCTTTAACCTCGCAGTAGATAGTCGCACCGCGGGCTACGGCATGGTCATAGTCTTCAAGAATGAGTGCACCGGCTCCTTCACCCATCACAAAACCGTCACGTCCGACATCAAACGGCCGGGATGCAGTTTTCGGATCATCGTTGCGGGGCGACATCGCCTTCATCGCAGAAAATCCACCGACAGACCCTTCGGTGATCGGAGACTCGGACCCCCCGGTGACAATCACTTTAGCCTTGCCCCACTTGATGTAGTTGAACGCATCCATGATGGCCGTGTTGGAGGTGGCACAGGCCGAAACGGTTGTGTAGTTAACACCCATGTAACCGTTTCTCATGGAGATCATACCCGATGCCATATTGGCGATAAGCTTGGGTACGAAAAAGGGGCTGAATCGCGGAGTACCGTCGCCCTGGTAATAGGCTTTCATCTGTTCTTCGAAGGTCTGCATCCCGCCTTGACCGGTACCCCAGATGACACCCACATCAAATGGTGAATTCATTTCATCGAGCGAAAAACCCGAATCCTGAATAGCCTGGTCAGACGCGACCAGCGCGTATTGGGTGAATATATCCGATCGTTTGATAACTCCACGGTCGAGATGATCTGTCACGTTGAAATCTTTCAATTCACAGGCAAACCGGGTTCGGAATTTTTCCGCATTAAATTTTGTGATGGGAACAGCGCCGCTCTCCCCGTTCACAATTCGTTCCCAGAATGATTTCAGATCGTTTCCAAGTGGCGCGAGCACGCCGAGTCCGGTTACAACTACTCTTTTAGACATGTGTTACCTTTTAAAACTTTGATTTGTTTGTAATGAAACGTAGTATGGCTTTAGTTGATACAAAAATTTAAAAAATAAGCAAATTCAATGGAATCACCTACTTTTTTCCCAATCTTACGGATGCAATGTCTTCGATCCGGCATAACGGTCACTCCTTGTATCATTCTGTGAATCCCGAACAAATTGTAACCATGTGCCCAAACGACCAAACTATTTACTCATGTTCAGGGAATGATTCACAAGTTCCGGCGTGTTTGCGGTGATAGCATAGGAATCCATTAGATATCATATGAGTAAGCCTGATTATTCCGGCTGCTGCAAGTAAATTACCTGCAAAATTTAAACGTTATCCCTATCGACATGAACGCAAATAAAGACAGGAACTTGTCCGGCGATACCGGCAGCGGGTCCATCCCATCCTGGTTTCAGCCCGAACTTTTTCCATCTGCAGATGAGAAGCTGGAGCTGAGTGACGAAGAGTGGCACGAGCGGCTTTCAGAGTCCGAATACCGGATACTTCGTTGCGAGGGAACAGAAATGCCGTTCAATAATGATTATCACGATACCAAAACGGAAGGGGTCTATCTCTGCCGAAGTTGTTCCAACCCGATTTTCTCATCCACTGACAAGTTTGATTCCGGTACCGGATGGCCCAGTTTTTCCATTCCGATTTCGCATGATCGAATCGGTGTAAAGACGGACAACCAACTTCTGGTGGAGCGTACGGAAGTGCACTGTGCCCGATGCCATTCCCATCTGGGACACGTCTTTGATGATGGCCCGGCTCCGACAGGGCTGCGATATTGTCTGAACTCATCGACCCTGCGGCTGATCGATGAAGCGAACCATAAGAAAATCAAAGAGAGTCGTGAAGATGAACTTGATTTTGTATTGAACAGATGACTTTCACAGCCCAGTCAATTTAGAGCCGTACGTCCCAGCAAGTCATCTATTATCTGACTTAAAATAATGCCGTAAATACCACTGATACAAAAATCTTTTGCATGCGTGACAACGATACCGTGGGTATGCCAATCCTACAGCTGCACAAACCTATAAGAATTCTATTCCTGATTTCATTTGTATGGATAATATTGATTCAAGCGGCCACATGGAGCATCCATACAACAATCATATTCCGGCATTTGAAGCTATTACCTTCAAAGACGCCTGCAGTTGTGCAATGTCATCAATCAGTATCCAGTCGGGTTCATAGCTCATGATTTCCCTGGCCTCGTCCAGCTCTCCAATGGTCCCGTTAATCATCAGCATTCTTTCGGTTTGCCGGACGCGATCAGCCAGTGCTGGATCTTCATCCAGCCACCTCAGCCACAATCGAATTACATCCACCCCTGCCCCGGCATACTCCTCAATGTCATCCGGAGATCTCATAAAAGCCAGCAACCGGGATTCCGGGAGGAGTTCTGCAAATTCAAGCGCCTGTTCCGGAGATCGAACACCAATTACAACATTCTCTTCCAATCCGGCAGCACGCACTTCATTGGTTACATTTTGCGCGAAATCTCTGTCGCTCTCTTTTAAATCCAGAAGTAACACCGTACCTGCTTCATTTGCCCAATTCAATACCTCCCGAAATGAAGGTATCGTCTGATCGGAGTAAACGGGATCAAACCAGGAGCCGGCATCGAGTTGCTGCAACTCTTCCAGGGTAAGACCGGTCGCCTCACCAGTGCGATTAGTTGTACGGTCCAGGCTTCTATCGTGCAGCACAAATAAATGTCCGTCACGGCTTGTATATAGATCAATTTCTACAATATCCGCCCCCAGCTCCACAGCTCGCTGAAATGCAGCCATTGTATTTTCAGGCCGCTCAACCATTGCCCCGCGATGTGCGACTATCTTGACCTTTTCAGAGGAGTCACCGCTTCTGCAACCAGTGAAGAAAATGGCCGTTAATGATGTAATTGCAAGAAGTAATACTGGTAAATGGTGTCTCATTAATGATTTCCTATGCATGTACAAGGCTCTGGATGAATCCTTCAGGTTGCTATTCAGATGTTTTTTCGAAGTCGATTGACTGTCCGTCCAGATCCGGATCAATAGCAATTTCAAGATGCTCCAGTACAGTCGGAACTACGTCAACGATATATGTTTGCCTTGGACTGATCCGATTGTTAACCGATTCACCGCTGACTAATAAAAATCCGTGCAGAATTTCGGGATCGTCATGGCCACCTCCATGACGAACACCGTCAATTCCAATTTCAACCACTCTTCGATCATTATCATTGTTGTCATTGCCTATAACGTCTCAATTCCAACACTTAGCAATATGACGATCCCCAGGTAACGCATGGGATTAATAATGCTGCCTGGAATACTGGACAATATGGCACCTTCCATTTTAATACAGTTATATCATATGTTTGCATTTTATTAACCTGTACCGCTCTCCATTGAAGTCTGAAAGCACTACATACGAGAACTACGATTCAACAGACTGTAAGCCAACTCATTCATATTCGATGCTAACATCACCATCCCCGATCCTCCAGATTCTGTTCACTAATATAATCAATGAACACTTCAACTGCCAGATTGCCTGAACTGGCAAAATAACCCTCTCTTTCATATGTGTATGACGATCCCAAATACCGGGAAGTCATTTCCTTATTGACACTTTCACATCCCGATTCATACTATCCACATAATCAGCATCAAATTGTGAAATCGCTTGATCCACTAACGTGTCTATCTTACCGGTTCGGCAAACGGAGAGCGAACGTTGCAAACTTCCGGTTTCGATTTTATCGTAAGGCTGATAAGCCTGTGGATGCAGATGCCATTGCGGGAGCCCCTGACAGCATTCCGCTACAATATGCCACTGCCGTAATGCTTGATAATGCGATACGTATGTGCGAATCGGATGAGGAGTGAACTACAATTCTTCTGACTGGCTTATCGCCTTACGGATCGCATGGTCGATCTCGTCACTGCCGGAAGTCAGATCCCACTGAAAACCAGCAGTCTCCGGGACTTCCAACACTTCGGCTACTACAGCTGCCACATCAGACCGGGAAACTTCTCCGCTGTTCAGGTCGGGACCAAGTGAGACACGTCCGGTTGAAAGATCATCAGTTAGTTTGCCCGGCCGGATGATGGTATAGTCCAATCCGCTTTCCCGCAATGCTTTATCAGCTTCCGCCTTGGCTTTTTGATACGCCTGAAATACTTCGTTCCCGCGGGGTTCCTCAACGTTCATAGCACTTATCATCACATACCGGCTGGTCCCGTTTTTCCTGGCGGCATCGATGAGTTTAAGTGCGCCGTCCCGATCGACTGTCCATTTTCTCTCTGCTCCGCTGCCCGGACCGGCACCAGCTGCAAACACTACGGCATCAACATTTCCAATTGCTTCGGATATATCATCTGTTTTTTCGATGTCGCACACAACAGGATGGGCGCCTGCCTTTTGCACAGCCTCTGAATGATCGGGATTTCGAATGATTCCGGTGACGGAATGGCCGTTGCTCCGAAAAATGGGATGGAGCAACATGCCGATTTTACCATGTGCTCCCAGTACAGTAATTCTCATATCTGATATTATCAAAGTGCACGAAATTCAGTTGTTATCTATATAAACAACAATCGGATTTTTTCATTCCGGAAAATTAAAAAATGATGCCTCAGTTCCGGCTTAATGATGATTGTTGTTCAGCACGGGAAACTCTTGAGTTTATATTGTCGTTAACCTTCTACATTAAGAAAAGAGATTCAAAAAACAGATGCAATGCCATTGCCAATGACTGATGTTTTCGGTACAAGCTGATGTTCTCTTCCAGGTTTTTTCTTCCAATTAATTACCATAAAAATGAATTGTTTATCATACGGTACCATTCTGATCATTGTAGTCACAGCTACTTCGCTTCAAGCTCAGGATAACATTGTCGAAAATGCCTATGAACATCTGTCGTTCCGTTCCCCCATCGACTTTCAGTTGGCTCCGGGGGTGGCGGATACGGTTTTTGTCGTCGAACGGGCGGGAACCATCCAGCGCTTCCGGAATCATCCACAGACCGATGAAACTACTCAGGTGCTGGATATTCGATCAAAGGTTTCAACACAAAGTGAAGGTGGCCTCCTCGGTGTCGCTTTTCATCCCGAATTTGCTCAAAACGGGGAACTTTATGTCTACTGTACCGCCCCCGATTCCGATCCAAACATTCCTCTCCGATCCATTTTTGCACGGTTTGAAACGGATCCTGACAATCCCGAAATATTTGACCCGGACAGTGAATTCATCCTTTTTGAACTGGATCAAACTCGTGCAAATCACAACGGCGGACAAATCCTTTTTGGTCCCGACGGATACCTCTACATCGCCCTGGGAGATGGCGGCGGCAGCGGCGATCCGGATGAGAACGGCCAGGATCGCACTACACTGCACGGTAATATATTGCGGATCGACATAGACAACATCTACGGTGACCTGAATTACGCGATCCCGGATGACAATCCCTTTGCCGGCAACACGGAAGGCTGGCGAGAGGAAATTTACGCCTGGGGTTTCCGGAACCCGTTCCGGTTCAGTTTTGACACCGAAACCGGAGAATTATGGGTAGCGGATGTC
>SLQC01000423.1 GCA_007131625.1 Balneolales bacterium
CTTTTCGTCAACCAGTTTAAATGCGGCATGAACAGAGGGATCCGACCGCTGGATGTGTTCACCGCGATACCGTCCCGATAGAGCACACTCCGATCCGGCCAGAGCGTACAGGCGGGGCAGATGCGGTCCGTTCCGGGGGGGTGCTTTAGCTCCTTGCCACCTATCCAACCGGAGCATTTCCTCCAGGCCGATTCGGTACATCCGTCGAATACTGTTCCAGTGAATCTTTTGGATGCGGGTTTGCCACAGGCGGATGCCCGGCTGGAACGCTTTCATGGTCCGGTGAAATCCGAAGTGAAACGATTGAAACGTTCCCGGATCGGGACAATGATCGATCAGTGGCTTGTCGGATGGCACTTCCCATTTCACCGTTTCCCGAATGGATTGCTTTCGATGCACCATGTCGGTAAAAAAAAGACCGGCATTCTTCTCCCATGTGACCGTATTCCTATAGGCGTTCACTCCTCCAAGGTTGTCCAGCACAAAGTGGTCAAAGACCGGTACGAACAACCGGTCCAGGAGCTTGTTGCGGCAGAACTCATCATGGATCATTTCAAACAGATTGTCAACACAGATTACCATATCCGCATCAACCTTGACCAAAATATCATAATTCCCCGAATGCTCCATGAAATAACCATAAAGCTCGTCGTGGGCTTCTGCATTTTTTTTACCGGATACCCGATAAATATCGAAATCCACCCGCTTCTGCCTGTTTATGGAGGCAATACACTGTTCAAACTCATTTTCACCGGAGTAAAGAATACCAACCAGGATTTTCATGAATAAGTTTTAGAATCAGGCGGATGAGATGTTATGGAGAGATGAAGAGACGGGTGGTGAGCCCTGTCCAGACATGTCGTGAAAGGTACGAATAGACGGCAATATACAACAGGTTCAGGATGAGCAGTCCGGCGCCAGATGTGTGATCGGCACTCAGCAGAACGTAAGCTCCGATAAACAGCAGAGAGACCCCGATAAAAGGGGCGGAATCTGACAGGTAGCGACTGATGGACACGCGTGATATTCGGAAAAGCCACAAAAGCATGGATCCGTGATACAGAATTCCCATCAGGGAGTAAAGTGCGACGGCGGCAAGGGCACTGTGAAAAATGAATCCACCTGCAGCAAGCGCGGTTATTTGAGTGATGGAAAAACCGACATGAAACGAGAGCACGACATGCTCCCTGGAGAGAATGGTTGCCACCGAACCTAGGGGGTTGGCAATGAATGCGAAAACGACCCAAATGGCGATCCAGGGTATATAAGTGCCTGCAACGGCCCAGCTTTCACCGAATATGGTGGTCACAAATGGTGACAGGCCCGTGATCATGAGCGTCATGAAGAACAGGCCTATTATTGTCAGGTGTGTCCCGACATTACGCACCACATCGATCATTTCACCCTGCTGCCTGTACGACTCGGCCGCTCTTTGAAAAAACACTTTCTTGGCGGATTTACCCAGCAATCCTGAGGGAGCCTTCAGGATTTTATAGCTCAACACATAGTGCCCGGCAGCGGCTGGTGTAAACAGGAACGACAGGACCAGTAGCGGGGCGTATTGGGCGGCGATGTTGAAAAGTGAGGATATGGAATTGAAAATGGAGATGTTGCTGTATCGCATCGATAGCCGCTTGAACTCACCAACCGTGAGACCATTTGGGCGATCCGGATGAACCTCGGTTTCCTGACGTGTCATAGTGCCGGCATGGGACCCCACTTCCTCAGGGTTTGCCAGACTGTCGCGGTGCTTTCCATAGTGGCTGGACGAGGTGATGAGACGTTGCTTCCTTTCATGCCTGATACTTGCAATTATGAGCTGGACCGAGGCTAGCAATCTTCCCATGATGGTCGCCATAATCAGGGCCCCACCGGTGGCCAATCCTGCGATGCCGGCCCCGAGTTTGGTTCCGGTAGTCAAAAGGGATTGTACCACATAGGATCCGGCCAGTTGCCCAAATTGTGCCTTTCGCGTATTCCAGTGACTTATAGCGAGATGCAGTCCATGAACGGCTATGCCTGCGGGGATCAGCCACAGGTAGTTGGCCAGCCCGCTGTTACCTGCGAGTGTTACGATCCTTCCTTTCAATAGTAATATGGCCAGGATACTGGCAAGGGTCCATGCAGCTGTAAAGAACAGACTCAAAAGAAGAAGCTTTTTGGCTTCCTTATCGGATTCAGGCAATATGATCGTCAATTCATACCGCATACAGACCACTACGCCGACAATACCGGTAATGGCCATGAAAATCCCCAATATTCCGAATGCTTCCGGCGCATAGAGACGAGTGAGCACCGGAAGTGCCAGCACCGCAAGCACCTGTCCGAAAGCCGTTCCAGACATGATTTTCATCACATCCGAAGCAAAGTTTCGCTTTTTAGATGGTCGGTTCAATTCTTCCGCGAACGACCTGGACTCCATCCTCCCTGATCAGAAATCCCGATCTGTTACTTTTATTTGGACTTGTAGGACTGAATAAATTCCTGCAATAAACTTTCGTAAGTGTCTTGTGACTTTGAGAGTGACAAACCCTCACTGAGCAGTTGAATCATCAGTGTGTTAAGCGAAACACCTTCGTCATCAGCACGCATTGCAAGTCGTTCATGCAGCGACTTTGGTAATCTTGCCCTGATCTGACCACTGTATTCCCTGGTGAAATTGGCTTCCGGAAGAGGCTTTCCCTGCTCAGAATACGTCTCAATAAACAATTCCAGAGCGTCAACCGCCTCTTTTAATGCTTCATTTGGAGTTTCGCCATAAGCACTCA
>SLQC01000210.1 GCA_007131625.1 Balneolales bacterium
GTAAGCCGGGGGGGGAGTGAAACGTAAGCAGAATACCAGTCGACAACTGATGATTGTATGGAAGTTATCTGACAAACCGGGGTTTGCTCGCACCGAGACCGGATATCAATTTCAGAACTGATGTCATAAGTAAAAAAAGCAGAGGAATAATCCATGCCTGAGTCCAGTCATGCAATGCGCCGAAAAGGGTTGGACCTATAGCCGCAATGATAAAACCAATCGATAAAACCATACCGGAAAGTTCGTTAGCTGTTTGCGTATCATTCGAACGAAGCACAAGAAACAACAGCGCTAGTCCGAAACAACCGCCCAAAGAAAAGCCGATCAGGGATGCCCAAAGTGCCATAAGAGATGGATATGGTAACATCAATCCTGCAATGCTGATCGATTCGCAGAACATCAGAATCCAAACGATGATTTGCTGGTTAGTCATTCTGGCAGCCAAAGTTGGGATCAGCAGGGACCCGACAACACCCGTCCCCAGAGAGAGCGAAAGCATCCATCCGGCGGCAAGCGGCGACAACCCGCCATGCTGAAGTATTTCAGGAAGCCAGGCCAGCACCACATAGAAAGCAAATGACTGAAGCCCCATAAAGAACGCGATATTCCAGGCCATTTTTGACCGGACGATTTGTTTTAATGAGTGAACAAAACGAATGCTATTTTGAGGAATCGACGCGTTTTTTAACTGCGGCAGCCATATCAACAGGGCTGCTAATGCCAGGAAGGCCCACGCTCCCAATGACCATCGCCAACCCCATCCCCAATCATGCGCCAATGAAACACTGACGCCGGATGCCAGAGCGGCACCGAGCCCGAGCATGCTTGAGTAAATACTGGTTAAAATACCACTGTGATTCGGAAAATCCCGTTTTACCAGGGTTGGTAGTAACACATTGCCAAAAGCAATTGCGACTCCGATAAGTAATGTGCCTCCGAAAAGGGCATGGTTTCCGGGAACGACTCGAAGCAAGATACCGCCTGCAAGCAAGCCCAATGCAAGAGCTATGGTGCTTTCGATTCCGAGTCGACTCGAAACGAGCCGGGTCAATGCCGAGAGGATTCCAAATGCAATCAGCGGGAGTGAGGTGAGTAGTCCCAGCAAGGTGTTGGAAAGCCCGGTCGCTTCTCTGATGTCACTTATCAGCGGGCCGACACCGGCCAGCGCCGGTCGCAGATTAAGCGCGATTAGCGCAATACCAATGATAAGAAGGACTTTTTTGAACCGGTGGCCTGAATCATGCCGGGATGACGTTCTCATTAACAGGGGTTTACATTGAGTAAATTGCCGGGATACGGATTAACCGGATTTAAAGATGAATTTATCGGGGTTAAAACTATGAATTTTTTCGCTTAAACGATCATTGAAATAGCTCTGTCCTTTTAACAAAAGCATCCAGATATATTTTAATAAGTTTCGGGTGGTGTCATTGGTCAGATTGTCGTTCGCATCAATTTTTTTTTCAGGCCTGAAACAACAGGTACTCCGTCATGTTCATACGGTGGTAATTGATCGATTTCAGGGATTGTCGAAGCTGTTTTTAGCTGCGAGCTGTTCCTGTTGTACCCGCTGCAGCTCCCACTATTCACACGGGTTTACAGGACAGAGATGCATCTTTTGCGGGTCGCGATGCCAAGTCGACGGCATATTTGATTCGTAATTCCATTTCTTTCATCAGAGTGTCTTGATGATCCTGAGCAATTTCCTTAGAAATCGCCTTGTTTTTTCGTAAATGAGTGGATCTTTGGAGGCGCGGGGTCCGGCGACGTTCAATATGTGCGGCCGGACCGTCACGAGCCACTCAGACGCTATCCGAACGGCCTCATCCTCTCCGGTCTCGTCCAGATCCATATGCAACCAGGGCCGGCCCATTTCTTCGGCTTTGACGCGCGTGTAAAGCGAACCTCCGTCAAGCAGACCAAACGAGATGATCATCGTGGCATCCGAGTCCCGGATGTTCCATTCGGTTCGAATCCCGACCTCATCATTCGGCGTCTCTATCAGATGCTCGTAGTAATCGGGAATCGTTCCGTCCTCGGCCAAACGGCCCCTGGGTACCCATCCGCCATACGGATATCGCAGCTCAATGGCCACATCCAGTGCGGCACGATCCACCCCGGTTTGTGCTCCTGAAACAATTTTTTCAACAATGCCCATGTTTTTGATTTTCTGTCACTTTCCTCACTACTTCGGATATAAGGAGTTACACCTTTGCGGGATTCAGTACAAAAATTTCCGGTATCTCAATTCTCTTCACCCCCAGTCCGAATAGTGCATAGTCATAACGAACAGGATCGACCGGATCCATTTTTCGCAGTGTTTCGGTCAACTGGCAGACCGATTTCCAGTCGTTGACCGGCCTTGTCAGCAAACCGAACATGCGTGAAAAACGGGCGACATGGACATCCAGCGGGATCATCAGATCTGATGGCGGCATGAAGCCCATCGTGCCGGGATCGACGCAGCTGTTTGTACGGATCGTCCAGCGCAGGTACAGGTACAACCGCTTGCATGAGCTGTGCTTGCCGGGACTCGCGATGTGTTTTCCCACTCGTTTCGGAGCCTCGGGAATCTGCTCAAAAAAGCGCTCGTAAAATACAGACAGTAGCGGCCGGGTCTCCGGTTTGGCTTTGGAGGCCAAACGGTGACAGTCGGACCAGAATGATTCGAAACTGCCAAATTGTTGCAAGATGCGATGCAAAGCTCGCAAAATCCAGCGAATATCATCCGCAGTGAATGTACGGTGCCGGAAGCCGGCCAGGCACAACTCGTCACGGGTCGTAAGGTTGCCGATGAAGTCGGCCGGACCCGTTTCAAAACGCGCAAACAAATCCACGATTTTTGCTATTACGACATCACGCCGGCCCCAGGCGAGCAGTGCAGAGATAAAACCGGCCAAATTTCGGTCTTCGATATCGTCGTAGCGATGCATAAACATGACCGGATCCGACGCGATATACTCCGGTACTTCCACTTCGTCGATAACAGGATCCAGGAATAATTTAAGCCGGTGAAGCTCTTCATCTGTAATAGGGTTTATCGCTTTATGCATAAAAATTACATTATTTGACGGAGATCATTTCGTCCTCGATTGTGATGTATTTAAAACTTCGGCATGGATATGCTTTCTTAATGGAAAATCTGCGGACTCAGGATTGTCGAAAAATATTGGAACTTTGGTAATTAATAAAATGTCGAAAGTTTGTGATGAGTAAACGGGCAAACCATACAGTGATTACTCGAGTTACTGTTGCAATTGAATGTGTGAAATGGGCATTCTTTCGGGGAATGTCAATAGAGCATCCACAAGTTAATCATGGAGCATGGTATTTCATTAAAGTATCGGTCACTTTTCTATTGGCTTTCGGAAATGCGTATTCGCTGAGGGATATGGGTGCCACCCATCGGATTGGTTCCCCGTTTTGTGCAGTGGGTGTTCCGTTTTGTATGGTTGCGAAAAAGGCGTGCAGGGTAATGGTAAAGTGGCTGTAAGCGTGACGGATCACCTCGAACGGTTCCGGATCAACGGCCACATCGATACCCAATTCCTCTTTCAACTCTCTCCGCACCGTCTCCTTCAGCGACTCCTCCGGTTCCTGTTTTCCCCCCGGAAATTCCCAGAGTCCGCCAAGCATGGAATCCTCCGGTCGTCTGGCGATCAGCATCCGGCCGTCGGAATTCCGGACAACACCTACCGCAATATGGTGATGCGGACGTTTTTTGGCCGGAGATTTGAAAGGATAGCGCGAGATTTCATTCTTCTGCCAGGCCAGGCAGGTTTCCTGCAATGGGCATTCGTTGCACCTGGGTGCAGACGGAGTGCAAATTGTAGCGCCGAGTTCCATCATTGCCTGGTTGAAGTCCCCCGGCTGCGAACGGATCAGCAGCTGATCCGCCAATTTTTCGATTCTTTTTCGGACCGGACTCTTGCGAACATCATCTCCAATCGCGTACAGCCGACTGATTACCCGGATTACATTCCCGTCGACAACCGGAAGTGGCTCGTTATAGGCAATGCTCAAAACGGCCGCCGCCGTATAGGGTCCGATTCCATGCAGGGCGATTAGTTCATGCCATGCGTTTGGAAATTGACCGTTATGGATACGTACAATTTGTCCGGCCGCCTTATGTAAATTGCGTGCCCGGGAATAATAGCCGAGTCCTTCCCACATCCGCAGCACCTCATCAATATCGGCTTCTGCAAGGGACCTCACATCGGGAAACCGGTCGACAAACGTTTCGTAATAGGGCCGGGCCTGATCGACCCGCGTCTGCTGCAGCATTACCTCGGAGAGCCAGACTCTGTAAGGGTCGGAACTGCTTCGCCACGGCATATCCCGACGGGCCCGCCGGTACCACTCAAGAAGGGCATCACGATCGTGCACCAGCAAGCCATCTGAAGATTCGTCACCAATCGGCAACTTTTGGTCAGGAACCGCCACGACTCAGGTCAACCACTTTAATTTTGACATCGATAGAGGAGGCCGCGCCGTACTGATCGGTCGCAATGACCTGGAATTCGTGTTCACCGGACTGTCGGCGTGAGGGAGTCCACTCAAATGTTCCACTTTGTTCATCTAGTGATGCACCATCGGGCAGGTCGACTCCTATGTAACGGATCAGCTCTGCGTCGCTGCCGTCAGGGTCGTTAGCTTGGAAAGGAATCGAAAAGTCTTCATTCACAGCGATGGAAAGGGGCCTGACCGGTGAAAATCTGGGAGGACTGTTAAACTGCCGGACAGTTACCGAAAAAGAGGTACTGTCGCTCCGGCCGCCCTGTGAACCGGCGATCACAGTTATAGCATGGGTTCCGACATGCGACGATGAAGGCTGCCAGTACAGGCTGTTTCCTCGAATTCGGATACCGTCGACATTGGATATCTGTTGGAATTGCACATCCCGTGGGTTGTGACCGCTCTCCAGTGACAGTGGGATAATGAGCGGACGTGGATATGGGACGACCTGGTTGTCGATCGATGCTATGCGGATCGCCTCATCGACGGTTTCTGAAATGGAGCGCGTTGAAGTTTGCTCCGATGATTCGCCGTCATTATATGTGGCGATAAGTTCGGTATCGATCCAACGGCTGAACTGATTGTAATCACTTATCCAGAGCTGATTCTTAAATGTGGAGAAGTGGTTGCTGGCGTCGGGGTCGTCACGGAAAAGTGTAGGACGAAGTCCCTGCCGGGCTATCCAGATACGACTGCTTTCACCCTGGATAAGATAATAACTGTTCCAGCGCTTCAGACGGCTGACACTTTCATCGATACCGAAAAGCTCATCAGTCCGTCCGTCTGTCCGGACCCTGTGCACGTCACCGTTTGATGTGGTGACATACATTCTGTTGCCCATAGAGTGTAGTTTTTGTGCGTTTCGGGGAAGTTGGTTGTCTCCGGACCGATCCAGTTCACCGTCGTTGTATTCAAAATGGAAAAGGCGGTTTTGCCGGTCGAGGGCAAAAAGTTGATCCCGTATTGCGGCGATTGATATAATCGGTTGATCGTGACGGAATACGGATTCAGGAGTCTGGTCGACTGTTTCGTGGGTCTCGAGGGAGAGTTTCTGAATACCGTATTCGTTGTCGGCGATGAACAGGTCATTGTCGATACGTACCAGGTCATTGGGATTGGACGGCAGCTCGGTCGATGAGTAGACTCCAAGAATGGATGTCGGTTCAATGACGGTAAGACGGCGATCTTTGCCGAAAAGATAGGAGAACCGGATATCAGATACCAGTTGATCGCCGCGGTCGGCCAGGCCGGAAGAGGTGTAAAGCCATTGCAAAGAATCAGCGGTATTTCGAAAGACGATCATTCCTTCTCGTTCGGACAGCACAAAAAGATGCGCCTCGCTCGCTGAAACCGTTTTGATATTTGGAATTTCCATCAGTGTTTCCAGGCTCTTGACCAGTTGCGGCCGGGCGTTAGCGGGAAGATAAACCGAGAGCAGGAGGAAGCATCCGATAAAGGAAACAGTCAGAATTCGGTAGAATGTAGTGTACATGGGAATTGGAAGCCGGAAATGGAATTTATAGTCAGTAATGGAATTTACAACCAGTAATGGAATTTACAACCAGTAATGGAATTTACAACCAGTGATGGAATTTACAACCAGTGATGTCGTTTGTACCAGGTTATGGTTTCAGTTAGCCCGTCAAGAAGATTGGTCTTCTGGCGAAAATCAAGCTGCTTTTTGGCTTTGTCGACCGAACAGGTCCACTGCATGCCGAGCTCTTTCGCCTTGTCGCGATTAATAACGGGATAGCGGCCGATTAATGATGCAGCCTTTTCAGCAATCAAGCCGACCTGTTCCACCAGTCGGGGTTTGATTCTGATGGAGTGGAGTTTGTGACCGAAAACCGTTTCGACAGTGTGGCGGATCTCTTCCCAGGTGTAGAGCACTTCACTGGATATGAAAAAGGTTTCCACACCAGGCTTTTGCTTTTCGGCTGCCAGAAGTGTGCCTTCCACCAGGTCTTTCACATGGATGAGGGATACTTTGGTGCTGATTCCGTCGCCTATGATGGGGAATAAGTGGTAGGAAGCTAGCTGAAAGACGCTGAAAATCTGATTCTCACGAGGACCGTAAACAGCAGGCGGGCGGATAAGGGTCACGGATATGGTATCACCGGCAACCCTGTTGACCATCTCTTCCATTCGTTTTTTGGATTCACCGTACATAGTGATAGGCATAAGTGGATCCTGCTCTACCAGCGGACGTTTGAAGCTGGGCCCACATGCCGCCAATGAAGAAAGAATAATCAGTTTCGGCACTTTAAGCTTCATAGCCAGACGAAGCACATTTTCAGTCGCCTCGACATTTGCACTGTCGAAAATATGCTGTTCAGGAGCCTTTACCACACCGGCAATATGATAGACCACATCTGCTCCCTCCATGCCTTTTTGCAGGGCAGGGAGATCATGAAGCGTGCCCTTCACTTTTATAAAATCCTTGTCGTGCAGCCATTTGTCATCCGTACGCACGAGGCAGTGAATATCATTATTCTGGTTTTTCAGCAGACGGTCCACAAGGTGGCTTCCTATAAATCCCGTTCCTCCGGTCACAAATGCTTTCATAAAAAATTTGTATACTTACTGTACTTTCCTGTATATCGGGTTTCGGTAACCCGGTCTTCACTGCCTGGTTAACCCGGGTTTCGGGCCGGGCATCAGAATACATCGGAATATATCGCGATCCGGACAGGGAATAAAGCAATGGAACCACAAAAATCTTTATTTCTGTCGGCTATGCAAAAACCGCGTATTGCGCTTTTTACCGGTAACTACATTCATATACGGGATGGGGTGTCAAATACACTGAACCGTCTGGTGGGGTATCTTGGGGTGAAGGGGTATGAGGTTTTGGTGTTTGGTCCCGGGTGTCCGGAACCGGCAATCCGGCACGAAGGCAAGTTTATTCCGGTATATTCAATACCTGCACCGTTCAGGCCTGAATATCGTATAGCCCTGGGATTTACGGCACCCGAAAGACAGATACTGCGTGAGTTTGATCCCGATATCATACATATCGCTACACCTGATATGCTTGGTTGGAAGGCGCTTCGTTATGCGATTAAACATGACATCCCGGTAGTATCTTCTTATCACACTCATTTTTCCAGCTATCTGAAATATTACCGGCTGGGTTTATTAGAGCCGTTACTTTGGCGCTATCTATTCTGGTTTTACAGGAAATGTGAACAACTGTATGTCCCTTCGCCGTCGATGATGGAGGATTTGCGCCGGATGAAAGTGGAATCGGAACTCAAGTTGTGGACACGAGGTGTAGATACTTCGCTTTTTTCCCCCGATCAGCGGGATCCCGAATGGCGGCTATCATTGGGTTTTAAAGCCGAAAATGTTGTTGTAACTTTTATAAGCCGGCTTGTCTGGGAAAAGAACCTTGAAGCAGTCGTCTCAATTTTTTCAAGACTTCGGAATATTAATCCATTAATTCGTACATTAATAGTAGGTGAGGGTCCGGCCCAAAAGGAATTATCGCAACGGCTCCCTGAAACGGTGTTTACAGGATACCTGAGCGGACAGGTTCTGGCCAGAGCCTATGCAAGCAGCGACCTGTTTTTTTTTCCATCTGAGACCGAAGCATTTGGGAATGTGACTCTGGAGGCAATGTCAAGTGGTTTGCCGGCAGTTGTTGCTGATGCGAACGGAAGCCGATCACTGGTCACGCAGGGTGAAAACGGATTTATAGCCGGTGCGACAGACAATGAGGCACTTTTATCAGGTATACTTAAAATTGCAGAAGACAGAGACTTGAGGGGAAGGATGTCCCGGCTGTCACGAGAAAAAGCCGGTTTGTACGATTGGGACCGTGTGATGGACAGCATCATTTCCTGCTATCAGGAAGTATATAACCGAAAAAAGGAATCAAACCATCCAGATTCGATTTTACCGGAAACTGCCATGTAAAACAGAATTTTGCGACAGGGAAAACCGTCTTTCCGAATCACATTTTGAAAATTCAACCCGGAAGAGTAATTTTTTTTATGTTATAGAAGTCCATATAGGTGATTTTGCCTTAATATGTGTTATTAAATATTGCAAAATAGCGGTAATAATGGTTATTTTTGGAATTCTTTACAGCCAAAATGCACAAAAATCTAAATGGCTAATTCCGGTCAAAGTATTAAAGCTGCTGACATCTTCGCGAAAGCATATCAGTTTACAGCTGCTGATGAAGTAAAAGCGAAGGGGTTATATCCCTATTTCAAGCCTCTGACAGATACAGACGGTAATGTAGTTGTCATTGAGGGAAAGACGGTCATCATGGCCGGTTCCAACAACTATCTTGGACTGACCAATGATATCCGTCTGATGGAAGCAGCCCAGAAAGCGATAACGAAATATGGAACTGGTTGTACAGGATCCCGCTATCTCAATGGTACATTGGATCTGCACCTCGAACTGGAAGACAAACTGGCAACCTTCATGAGAAAAGAGAACTGCGTACTCTTCAGTACCGGTTATCAGACAAATGAAGGTTCCATACAGACCATCGCCGGTCGGAACGATGTTATTTTTTCGGATAAGGACAATCACGCCTGTATCGTGGCCGGAACGCTTAGCTCTAATGCCCGAACTGTCCGCTATCACCACAATGACACTGCCCATCTCAGAAAATTGCTCGAACGGGAATCTCCCTCCACTGGCAAAATCATCGTTAGTGACGGGGTTTTCTCCATGTCGGGATCCCTTGCAAAAGTACCTGAGTTGCTAGCCCTGGCCAAGGAATTCAACACCAGGCTGTATCTGGATGATGCCCATGCTATCGGTGTAATCGGCGAGGGGGGACGTGGTTCGGCGTCGTCATTCGGCTTGCTGGATGAGGTGGACCTTATCAGCGGTACCTTTTCCAAATCGTTTGCTTCGCTCGGTGGTTTTCTGGTGGGCGATCGGCCGGTTATCGAGTATATACGACATCATTCGCCGGCTCATATCTTCAGCGCATCCATGCCGCCTGCCAATGTAGCCACCGTCCTGAAAGCCTTGGAGGTCCTCCAGGAAGAGCAATGGCGGCTTCAGCGTCTGGAAGAAATTTCCAACTATATGAGAAAAGGACTCAAGGAGCTGGGCTTCAACATCTGGACCAGCGAATCACCCATCATACCGGTCGTCATTGGAGATTTGATGGATTGTCTGGTCTTTTGGAGAGACCTGTTCGAAGCGGGTGTCTATGCCAATGCGGTCGTCCCACCGGCTGTGCCACGCGGGCAATCGCTTCTTCGGACCAGTTATATGGCGACTCATACTAATGAACAGCTTGACAGCATACTGGATGCTTTTCGAAAAGTGGGTATCAAACGGGGTATCATCGACAAAAACGGTCATTCGCTTATCGAGGTATAGTCATTGGAACCCTACCCCGTAAAGGAAAGTGTGAGTGCAAAAGACTTGCAAGGTGTAACCTTCGTCTCCACAGATGAGGAGCGAAGGATGTTTTTAGAATTTCCTTATAAGCACTATGCGGGTGATCCTGTTTGGGTGCCGCCGCTAAAAATCCATCAGAAAGAGCTGATCAATACCCGCAAAAATCCATTCTACAAAAATGCGGATATCGCACTGTTTCTGGCATATCACAATGGTAAGGTTGCAGGACGCATCGCCGCAATTCACAACCACGCATATAACCGCACTAACAACACCAACGCCGGTTTTTTCGGTTTTTTCGAATGTGTGGACAATCACTTCGTCACTGAGCTGCTTTTTCGGGTAGTTTCAGACTGGCTTCGAGAACGCGGATGTACAAAATTGCTTGGTCCCATGAATCCCGGACTTCTCGATGAGATCGGGATCCAGATCGACGGTTTTGAGCATATGCCAGCCATCATGATGCCTCACTCCAAACCATGGTACGACAAACTCATCCAGTCGGCCGGCCTGAAGAAGGAAATTGACCTGTATGCCTACAAGGTTACTGAGGAGACTGTGGCTTTCGAACGGATGGATCGCGCCTTTGATATTGTCAAAAAACGTACTCCCGGTCTGGCCATCCGCCCTGTCAATCTTCGTGAATTTGATCGGGAAGTGAATATTATCCACGATATCTTTAATAAAGCGTGGGCCAATAACTGGGGATTTTACGAAATCGACAAAGAGGTCCTGGTTTATCTCGCTAAAGAGATCAAGCTGATCATCGACAACGATTTTGCTCATATTGCAGAGATTGACGGAAAGGCGGTTGCCTTTTCCATCGCACTGCCCGATTACAACCAGGTGTTTAGGAAAATGGATGGTACCCTTTTCCCAACCGGTTTTCTGAAACTTTTGTGGTACAGACGCAAAATCAGATCCATTCGAACCGCTCTTATGGGGGTACTTCCCGAGTATCAGGGACGGGGGATCGATGCGCTGCTTACACGTGAAGCTATCCGAAATGGCCTGGGCCGGGGATTTAATTCAGCCGA
>SLQC01000220.1 GCA_007131625.1 Balneolales bacterium
AAAAACAGATCATTGGGATAGTTCCATTCCATGCCGTAAGCATAATCAGTAGACCGGGAAGCCGATGGAGTGTTTGTTTGTGATTGAAGTCCATACGCGGTGAACAATAGATTTTTATTACCGGCGAATTCAGAAGTGCCCAGTTTAGCATCCAGCCCAAATAACATATTGCTGCCGTCCCCTGTTGCGTTGCCCAGTGTCGCTATCATCCCGGCGGAGGACTGCCTTCCAAAATTGCGGGCAATACGCATGGCGGAATAATTGTTGTCATTGTAAACCTGTTCCTGGTAGATATTCATCATCCCGATATTCCATGCTCCGGCCTGGCCGGTTATGCGTCCACCTGCATGTATTGGGACCGGCATTCCCTCTGAGTCCAACCCCAGTCTTCTGCTAAAAAAAGGTATAAGCCTAGTGCCATATGGATTATTTCTGTCGCCACTTATGCCGAAATTGAAATAATTTATACCATCAAGAAAAAAATCTCTTTTTTCCGGGAAATGGAGACTGAACCGGGTAAGGTTGATTTGACGGGCATCGGCTTCCGTTTCTGCAAAGTCCGTATTTATGGATAACACACTTCTGATGGCGGATGTCAACTGATAAAAAATATCGACACCGGCGTCTGCTTTGTAATCAGAACCCGATTCTGATGTATAATTACGGCTTCCAAGAGCATAGGGAGTTACGTCCAGTCCTATACCCTGGCTTATGTTATCCAAACCGGTAAGACGACCGGCGTCCGATACCTGGAACCGATAGCTGTCAAGATTTGCTGTTGGCCAGTAAGATGATTCCTGTTTCCGTCGAATATGACGGATAAACTTGACTCCCCAGGTAGTCTGTGAACGATTGAAATTCAATGTCTTAAAAGGTATGGCCAATTCTGCTTCCCATCCGTGTGGCTGAATGGAAGCCCTGCCCTCCCAAAGACCCTGCCAGTCGCTGTTAAAAGCAGCACCATTTTCACTGATAATGGCTTCCCCCCTCGATCCACGGGGACCTATCTGAAACCAATAGGCATTACGTCCGTCCAAATGGGTATCAAATATCACTTGAATTCGATCATCATTCATAAGTGATACATCTCTGGCCATCTCTTTTGCAGTAATTTGCTCCGGGTCATCATAACATCGAATACCCACGTATAAATAATGGTCATCATACATTACATAAAATTCGGTTCGTTCTGATACCGGATCTCCCGTCCGGGGTTCCCTTTGTCTAAAATCTGTTACCGGATCTACCTGATGCCAAACATCTTCCGACAGTACTCCGTCAATGACTGGTGCTTCATGGGTCCGGGTTATGTGAATAGTGGATTGGCCGAAGAGGGATACAGGCAGGATAAAGCATGCTAGAAATAGTATAAAGCAGTGGTTCATGTGTTTAAATATTCAGATTCAATAAGTCAGATAGAACATCCATCCAAGGAGAGCAATCTTTGTGCAAGTTAAAAATTATTCCGGTGAATATACCTGTCGTTACGGTAATACCAAAACTCAGCCAGTCATTTCTGCAGCATGAAATCTAATCAAAAGGCCTATATCAGATATTCGTATTTCTTCGGTTTCTTGCAGATACCTGCACGTTGATCGAATTTAATTAACCAGTTAAGTTTGTATCGGGAGATCCGGACCGGTTATCAAAAGTATCCACCAAGCCGTGAAAGAATACTGATTTTCCGCGGATTAAACAGGGTTGCTAAGAGGGGAGAAGCTGCCGGCGACCCACGTGGGTAATATTCTTCACAGGCCCGGCTGGAGGAGAGGTATAAAGTACAGGAACTGCGGTCGGTTATCGAAAACGGGTGAGCTTCAACTTTTTATTCATTATGACCATACCTTATGAACTCCACATCTCCAAATGTAACATTGCCATCTCTCGTACGACCATGCCACCATCCGCTCATTTTATTTCCTTTGCTTTCGAACGACTCATCAACGGCAAGAAAGACGACGCCTGACAGCATATTGGTTTCCCGTTTGCTCCAGTAGATAAGCGATACGTCCGATTTTTCTGAAATACGGCCAAAAAGCCAGTACTCTGATGATGTGGAAGCATCATAGGAGTGAATAAAAAGTGAAGGGCCACTGGTTGAAATGATAGCGGTTTCATTTGGATCCAAATCGTAGGGCTTTCTATCATTACCTGTGCCCGAAAACCAGTGCACATGCCATCTTCCAGAAAGCATGGAAGCTTCACGCGATTCCAAAAACGTGGTTCGTGCCATTTCATCGGGTGGTTCAAAAGATGAGTCCGGTAATTGGTTACGTCGGGTTTCAACAAAAGCAACAACGAGTATACTGACCAAAAGAAAAAGTGTCCATGCCACAGTGGCTACGATGGCAACATTTTTGTCAGGATTTAAAAGTGCAGCTCCAACTACGGGCCCACCCATTAATCCAAGACAGAAAACGGTTAGATAAGCTGGGTTGGTTTTAAGAGCGGAAATTGCAACACGAAAAGTTTTTTCCCGTTCCGGCTGGATATAACTTGTTGCCATAAGTTTTCCTGTTTATTACGGGTCAACTCTGCAAAATTGATAAAAATATGCAAATCGTTACGTTGAGTCCATCGAGACGACTTGAAGTTGTGTCGATTTTCAGAAATGTACTATTAGATCGTATAGAATACAATCAGTAATGACATTGATTGCGGAAAAAAAATTTTGAATCGGTCAGCATAGTCTGGTACAAGGCGGGCGTAAATTTTCAAAATCGCAATATCACCCATTGAATAGTAATAAGATGTGTCATTGAAATTAT
>SLQC01000398.1 GCA_007131625.1 Balneolales bacterium
CAATGTGCTGGAAGCGATTGTCAATAGTGGCGAGCTGGATAAACCGGGCAAGGGGATCGCTTTTGTACTGGATGTTGAAAAAGTGGTGGGCATCAACCATCTGTTGGACGACCTGATGAAAGATAAGAAGAACTGAACAGGCCCAATACCTGTAAGCTTGTTTACTGTTGCGTACTCTGAATCGGAATTCAAGTCGAACCGCTAATCAATACTTCGGTTACCGTCTTTTATAAATAGACGCGATACAGCAGTTTCACGTTGCGGCCCGGTTCCGGCATGACCGATTTGATGCGCGATAAATGATTCCGGTATTCTGTATCGACGATGTTCTCAACGGAAAATGAAAAGGTGTGAAGAGTTCCACCGTGAGTCAGATGGTATTGTGAATAGAGATCGAACACCGCATAGCCGTCTGTCGGCTCTTCGAATTGATCAGTCCGGTTCTGTCTCGATGCAAGCCGAGTAGCTCCACCGATTTTCAGGGCAGAACGCCCGTACTCCAGATAGATTCGGCTACTGAGGGGCGGCATCATAGGCACCGCGTCATTGCGATTCTCCAGCACCAGAAATGGAAACGCTTCATCCTCACCGATAAAATCTCCCCGGACATGACTCACCGAGCCTCCAGTGGTCCACCTGCGGTGAAACTGCAACTCGTAGCTCAATTCGGCACCAGCCATCAAAACCCTGTTTTCGGTGTAGCGAAATGTGTTGATGCGATCATCAACAATACTTGGCTCCCCGGTCTCCTGCGCGAAGATAAAGTTGTTCATCTGATTCCGGTATATCGCAAAATTCAACCGATACCGGTATCTGCTGATCCGGAAAAACAGTTCATTTCCCCAGCCGCTCTCCCGGGTCAGCCCCGGATTACCCACCTCATAGGAGAAGTTGGCAAGATGCGGGCCTTCGGAGTAGAGTTCCTCAATGTTCGGTGAGCGGTGCGACCGCATTGCTGTCGTGCCCATCTTGATTCCAGAACCAATATACCAGGTTCCCATTACCGATCCGGAAAAACCTGTAAAATCACGGGACACAATATCATCTTCAAGAATGACCGAGACTTTTTCTTCCGGTGACAGTGACCGAACATCATACCGAAGTGCCAGCTGCAGATTGAAAGGTCCAAAATCCCGTTCCTGAAAGGAGTAAGCGGCAGCCGAAAGCTCAATAGTTTCGGGGGTAAACGTGCGTCCACCGGAAGCATAATTGCGATGTTCACCCCATACCCCGACCAAACCTTTTTCAAAAAATGCGATACCGTTGTGATGCAGGTGGATTTTGGCGTTGTTGGTAAGTACACCAAATTCGGCACCTACCGGCTGCGGAACGGTCGGATCAGATGGTTTCTCCAGCTCTTTGTGGTAGTAATAGGCGTAATTCCAAGTCACATCAAAACGGCGAGCCCAGCTGTCTGAAAAATTATAGCGCATGCGTCCCTCTACATATCTACGAAACATTTCAATATCCACACCGTTGGGATGTGCATCAGCAATTCCTTCCCCCCCGGGAACACCGTATTTGGTATCAAGTAAATTGCCGGAGAAACCGACCATCCCCCAATCATCAATATAACTCAGGCCCAGAGATGTGTTCAGTGTGGTGAGTCCGGTATTCATCAGTTTTTTGCCGGGTGTAGATATATCGAATGAATTGCGACCGGAGAGATCGAACCGGAAGGCAATGCGTTCACTCATGGGAAACCGTTCGTTGAGCGGACCAAATGCACGCACCCCTCCGGAAGTTCCGTAGTTGACCGTCTCTCCCTGGAAACTACCGCTCCAGTGAAAGTGATCGGGATGATCGTTTGGGATTTGGCCACGGATCACATTGATGACTCCACCCATGGTATTGGAGCCGTGCACCAGAGCAGAAGGTCCTCGAATCAGTTCGATATGTTCTGCTGTCATGGGTTCAATAGCCAGAGCATGATCCGATGATGTAGCGGACAAATCGCCGGTCCGGCCACCATCTTCCAGAATCAGCAGCCGCTCCCCGCCGAGCCCGCGTAAAACCGGACGTGCCGGGGCCGGACCCATGGATCGCTGCGCCATGCCCGGTTCATCTTCCAGAGTCTCGGCTATGGTGCGCCCCAGTTGCAGCCTTAGATTCCGTCCGGAAATCACCCGTTCCACATAGGTGGTGATTTCATCCTCCTGGATATACTCACCGACTATCTCAACACCAGCCGAGCGAAAAACGGAAGGCTGGACATCAATCTGAATATAAGTCGTATCCTGATCCGTTACACGAACCCGTTTAAAGGTTGTTTCATATCCGATGTGTTGGACCTGAAGAGTATGGTCTCCAGCAGGTACATTTCGAATTACGAAATCCCCATCATTATGGGTGACTGTTCCCCGGTTAACCTCTTCTGAGTGACAAAAGATACAGACGGCCGCCAACACTACCGGAGACCCGTCATCAGCACTTCTTACCTCCCCCTTGATAACACCTCTGGGAGATGACTCTTCATAAGCCAAACCCACCACAGGGCTGATCAGGTATATCATCAGACTAATAGCATATAAAGCAAGCCGAAACATGAATCAAGCAATTCGAATAAATGGGGGATGCAATAGAAATAATTGAGGTATCATTCTGAACGATAACGCATTAACGATAACGCATTTGAGTTTATAGTTTGTGCAGCGTCCGTCAATCTCACTTCCAACAGCTGGTAAGAATCCAACCTTCCGCATGGAACCAAATAACACCAATCATACCATAGCGTAAAAGTTTGCCATCAATGTGGTGCTTCCATAAAATTGAGCAAAAAATAATTTTTAAGCTCTATCATTATGGGCAGCGGGATGGGTGCCATGTCACTGTGATCTAAATGAAACAGAACAATCCGCAAATCTGCCCGACCGCTTTGAAGCGCTTGTAAATGAAACTTCCATGTTGCTTCGGTGCGGTCATAAATCACCTCAAAGGGACGATCGCCGGGATCCAGCCGTACGCTCCGGCTGCCCGGCTGAAAATACTCAAACTCAAGATACCACTCTCCATCGGGATTCCGCTCCCCGTCAACGTAATATTCGGGCATTTGGATCTTTTCACGGTCTCCGCCAAGATAATGAATGGTGATTTCGGGAGTTTTTCCCGTTTCCGGATCCAGATGCTTTTCCCGAAAAATAGTTTGCAGAATAATAGTGTCTCCAGGCACAGTCTGACCCGGAGGGGCCAGGTTCCGATAATTATCAAGAGTTTCAGCCTCATTAAACTCAAATTGACGCAGATAGTAAGAAACAAGTTCTTCTCCCTCTACCTCAAGAACATAACCAACAGCCTGTACATGATCCTGTCCTTCGGAATCTACGGGATTATCTTCGCACCCATGCAATGACAGGGTCACAAACAGAGCTGCAATAATTACGAAACAGGAAGCCTTCTGCCTTCGCACGGCTGTAATTCTCATGAAAGATCCATATTTATTACCGAATTCGGAAATGACGGTCATGGGGGTATCGGCCATTTTCTTCAATACCCTCGTATTCATCCACATGAATCATCAGTGGAGCACTTGCACGAAACACCTCCCCCTCGTCCAAACTGCAAACACGCTCAGTGCGCTGCGGGTTATTGGGATTGTCGCTACTGCCGTGACTTTCAATTTCACGATCTCCCTCACAGCGAAAAATCTTGAAGATAACTCCAGTCTCACCCGGTTGATCGGCGCGGAAGTGGAATGCCCAGGAACCGTCATCTCCATGTTGCTCAATATTGGCCCGACGATTATGAATATCATCCACCCACTCCCACTCGAGCCGGTAATCGCCACCGGGGTTTATTTCACCGTCTATCTTCTCCTCGGGATAGAGGATGTCGTTGCCAAGATCATCATAAAAATCGATTTCTACCAAGGGAGTAATGTATCTCGGGCTGTCAGGCCGGGTTTCCCGGGTGTCAATCAGGCTGCCACGATCTACACTGAGCATAATCATATCGTTGTCAACAAAATCGGAAGCAGCTCCATCAGGGTCGTACTCATACGTCCCATTATCATAGGTTACCAGACTCACTCCTTCAAGCTGAATAGAAAACCCCCCGGGTATTGGAAATAAGGGATCTTCGTCTTCATCATTGCATGCAGTAACTATAAAAGTTACGAGAACAAGCGTCAGCAATACACGAGTCAAATTTTGAAAAAGCATAATTACAAATATTTTTTTTCGGATCAGATTAATTCTCCGGTCAACCAAATACCACATAAAATCTACATGCAAATTACTTTAGTTAACACAAAGATGCAAGTTAGTTGCAGTGCTGTCAACGAAATACAGTACTCCTTATTATCCCCGCCTTCTGCAAAGTCTCAACTTTTCTATACAAGAGCATTGCAAGCACCGGTATCCACGGGAACAAGGGAGGAAGCAGCAAAAAAAGCCTGATCAATCTTTCCCGGCAATATCTGAACGGTCAATAGTTTTACCGGCCGATATGAAGTCTACAGGTAATGGGTCGCTTGCCGATCCGGCATAAACCGAAACATGAGGGAATGGAATTTCAATGCCTTCCTTGTCAAACCGTTCTTTGATACCCATGTTGAGCGCATTGCGAAGTTTCAGAAAATCTTCCCGGACAGCCCATGCGACAAAGAGCAGGTCGATGGAAGAGCTGCCGTATTTGTCGAAAATCAACAGCGGAGGTGGCTCCTTCAATGAAAAAGGAATGTTTTCGGCCACATCGAAAAGTATGTCCCGAACCCTGCTCAGATCCTCTTTATAGGCCACCGAAATATTGCAATCGATTCTTCGGATGGGGAAACGGGTTATGTTGATGAATTGCGATTTAATCATGGTTTCATTGGGTACCCGCAGAAACCGGTTGTCAAACATTCGTATTTTAACCGACAGGGTGTCGATGGAAAGAACAACACCGACATTTTCTCCTACTTTCACCACATCGCCAACTTTAAATGACTGCTCCGCAATGAGGAAAAAACCGCTTATCACATTTGATACGCTGGTTTGTGAAGCGAATCCAAGTGCGATACCCAGAATTCCCGCCGCACCGAGCAGCGGTGTCAGACTGAATCCGAGGTCTTGCAGCACCATTACCAGGATTAACGCAATACCGATGTAGAAAACCAGCTTCCCGATCAACATACCGTAATGCGGAGTATATTGCTTGGTTACATAACGGCCCAGGTACCGCTTGAGAAACAGAAGCAATGTTATCCCGACCACAATAATAGTGGCAATCCGGATCAGCTGAAGCACACGGGCTTCGGTCAGATACCCTTCGAACAAACCGGTAAAAAAATCCATGGACTACTTCCTGCCTGTTTAAAGTCTATTTTTTAAAATCCGGGCACACTTATGTCCCGCAATATTTTGAAGGTTCTCACCGCTACACTCCTTCTGACCGGTGTTCGTGGTCTGGACAGAAGCAGGGCCCCTTTTGCTTCAACCGGCACCACACCCTTCATTTCGATATCGCTGTGACTATCCCGTCCGTGATGAGTTATCAGGGTCTCGTCGGCCCACATCTCCCCATCTTTAACGTAGATGGATAGACGGTCCACCCGCAGACACATCTTTTCAAACCGAAGCTCATTCTCACTTTGATTGTTTATTTCCATGGGGCAGACAACTAAATGCGGATCAAACAACTCCTTATGAAGTACCCTCCGGGCTGTCGAAGAAAGAGCATACGAAAGTTCCCCTTCGGTAAAATCACCGAACCAGGTATTCGACAGAATGACTGTGGGAATTTCCGCTATGATCACATCGTCGCGGTCTTTCGGAGTGACACGGATAAAAACAGGAATCCGGCAATATACACGTGAACGGGCTTTGCGAAAAACACGGTAAATGTTCTCCGTATCGATCACAACCGACCGATCGGGAAATACCGGATTTAACTGTATTTCCTGATGTTTTTCAGGAAGTGCGATGCGTTGCCAGTCGGGAATTTCCGGTAGCTCCTCCGGGTCGCCGTCACGATTTTCGTCCCGGCTGCTTGCGATCCACATATCATTCAACTGTTTTTTAAGAAACAGCGAGAGCGGCCCGATACGGCACTTGAAAATCTCATCGTCAATCAGATGGACCGTTTTCAAAACGGATTCTTGCATAACTTTTTATTATATAATTCAGAGTACACATGTTAGGGGATTCCACAATAATCGGCAACAATTGCTTTTCTGTTTCCAATTCCGGGTGGTATAGGTATCTTGAATCAGACATGCACCATTTTTATTGTCACCTCAATCTTCTGTTCACAAACGTTATTACCATCTATCAACCATCAGTTCAGTATTAAAGGGGAGGCCGCCATGAAAAATCCAAAGATACTTGTCCCGATTGATTTTTCCGAGTTAAGTGAATCTGCTTTAAAGACAGCCAATGTGTTTACACAACGTTTTCAGGGAACGGTTACCCCGTTTCATGCCTATATACCGGTTACTGATCTGGACGGGTTTTACTATGTGGGATCAGGTATCACTCCACATGAGAAATATGGAGAAATTGAAAAAGTATTGCGGCAGCGATTGCAGGAGACGGCTGAAAAATATATTGGTCAGGATTATTTAACTGGGCAGTTGCTGGATATCGGTAATCCGGCAAGAGCGATCACCTATAATTCCGGTGATTTTGATATGGTGGTCATGAGTACACACGGACGAACAGGATTCAGCCGATTTATTATGGGGTCTGTCACAGCAAAGGTGTTACGAATGTGTTCCAAACCGATGATAACTGTAACAGAGGATTCAAATCCCGGTGACCTGACTTCCATATTGCTGACTACCGACTTCTCCGAAAACTCTTTTCGGGCTTTCCCGTTTGCAAATAGTATTGCAGAGATTACCGGTGGAAAGATTGATCTGGTACATATCATAAGCTACGAACAGTATTTCGATGTCCGGGCTGTCGATCGAACGGCTAAAAAACGTGAAGAGGAAATTCGTGAGCTGGCCGACCATCACTTTGCCAATATACGTGATCAGGTTAATGCGAGAGTGGTCATCGGAAACCGCGCCCCCCATGTGGAAATTGCTGCACTTGCTGAAGAAAATCAGTATGAACTGGTGGTAATGTCAGCCGTCGGACGATCGGGACTCGAATATCTGATGATGGGCAGTACAACATCCTATGTGGTCCGGACTGTGCGAAATGCAGTTTTTACTGTCAATCCAAAGGGTTTGAGTAACGAATCAGCCCGGGAACTTCACTTTCAAAACCGGAATCATTGAATTCAAGACTGTTTTCCAATGGAAAGCATCTTGAATCTCTCGGCAAGTCATGGCTTGAGCTTTTGGGAAGACTATAAACTGTGGCAAACTTGAAACTGTGGCAAACTTGGACCTGTGACGAACTTGGAACAGCCCTGATCGTGTATCCGCGTTAGTCAGAAACGAATCCGAAATCCCGCCATTGCGTGGAACCGGCCAACACTTTGATCGGCTGTTTCAATAAAAGTCACGGGAGCACTGGTAGCATCATCGACAATAATTCCAGTGCTTGCATCGACACTGTATAGGTCTTCCATCGTTTCCCAAAAACCGTATTGTACCGCAAAGTCGAGGCTCATCCGCTGATTTAGTCCGATACCCAATCCCGCACTTACATACTGACGATTGTTATTTTCTAAATAGTCAACGGGATTGCTCACCCATGCCCATCCAACGCGTGGTTCAAATGACTCAAAGATTGTGACGGCCGCCCCGGCTCTGAAATCCCAGACATCGAGGAAGTTTTCATTAATAAAGTTATTCTCGTTGATCTGTATTTCCCGATCAACCGCATCAAAGCCACGAAGCCGGATACTGGAATAGTTAATTCGCTCGGCTGATGCAGATAATTTGACCAGAGGAAGGCCTTTCGAGGATGCACCCACAAGGATACGAGAAGGGGTTGTCACACTGTACGAGTACTTACCGTTGAGCTCATCACTAAGATCAGGTCCAAATGTATCACTGTTATCGGTCAGCACCTCGCCGTCATGTGTCACCACATTCAGAAAACGGGTTTGAATAAAAGCATCGAACCGCTCCTCGATATTCCATCGGGTACCTGTAGTGTAGCTGACGCCGAGATCGACCATTGACAAGCCGTCATAAAGCAGTCCCACCCGGGCATTCAAACCTACAGCATCCACTCTTATTTTTTCTTCGAAAAGTATCCGGTCGATATTGAATGTTCCGGATCCACTTTCTCCGGTATATAGCCGATGTCCATTGTCAAGCGGGGCATTTTCGATGAAAATTTGTTGAAACACGGAACGGGAGACGGGTACGCCGACACTTAGGCCAATGTAGAATTCCTCCTGAAATTCGGTAGCAAGAAACAGGCTGTATTCACCCGACTGTCCTCGTTGTGTGGTTTCGGCAAACTGATCGACACCCCAAAACTCGCCAAAATCAAAGACCGAAGTAAGCTGACCGTTAAATTCATCAATGGCAAATGTATTGAATGCGATGTCACTGGTGTAATCGGTTAGAAACTGGTAGGTTCGGCTTGTCAGGTTATTATAGGCATTTACAGTAAAGGCGCTGTTGTAGTCGGCAGTCTGGACGTATCCGCCACCCATTACGAGGCTGCCGACGAGTGTCGGAAATTTATAGGCAAAACCGATATGTGTCAAACCGGTCTGATTGTCGTCAAAGGTACTTCGTTGACCGAGATATGTCGATTCCTGGGAGACATCCCGGATACCGACTCCCACGGTGAAAAAGCTGGCAGGCATTTTAGCGGCAACAGCAGGATTGACGAGATAGGATCCGAACCCCTGTAATTGTGAAACGGAAGAACTTCCCAGTGCAATACTATGAGCATCTTGTCCCGGAACTTGCTGCGAAAGCCGAAGTGCGTCAAAACTGTATTGTGCCAGTGTAGTGGAGACACCTGAAGCAACTATCAATGCCACCAGGGGTAAAAAGTGTTTCCAGGATAGCTTACTCATAAAAATATCAGGGTAAAAAGTGTGATTTCGAGTTGATAAACCCGTAATACCAATACTATTAAAATTCAGACAACAGGCGTACCCGTCACTATTCCGTTTCAATTCAGAATGAGACAGGATACAACGCTACGAATACAAGAACTTGTCTGGTTTCCGGATCAGTTATCGACTGCGGGAGCCCGACGAACTGCTGCTTGAACTCCTGCTGGTCGTTCCGCTGCTGCTGCGAGTGGTTGTGCTTCTTGTCGGCGTAGCTTGCGTTCCTCCGGTTGAGCTGCTGGACCGGTTGACCGTACCGCTGCTTCGTGAAGTTGTGCTGGATCGGTTAATGGTTCCACTGCTGCGACTGGTAGTCGAGCTTGACCGGTTAACGGTTCCGCTGCTGCGACTGGTAGTTGAACTTGACCGATTAACAGTTCCACTGCTTTGAGTAGGTGACGTTCTCCGCACCGTTGTGCTTCCGGTGGAGCGTGTGGTGGTAGTACTTCTGTCATCACGCACGGTCGTCCCGGTAGTTCCGGTTCGGGTAACGGCCGTTCCACGATTAACTGTGGTAGCTCCGGTTCTGTTTACGGTGCCGGTTGTTGCAGAACTTCGTGCGACCGTAGTCCGGGCAGCATCTCTTGCGACAGTAGCGGATCGGGTAGCAGTTACACTACCAGTACTACGGGTAGTGCGAACTCTACTGGGAGAAAATCCGGTGACATTGCGGTAGTTATAGACTATGAAATAATTGGGGCCGTAAAATGAAGGACCACCCCACCCGTAATGGACCGGATATCGGTAATAACTGCCATGTCCGTGCCAACTGTAGGGATGATACCAATAAGAGTTCCATGCCCAATCATAGTAACTGTGATAATAGTGGTGTCCGAAACCGTAGGAAAAACCGATACTCCAGGAAGAGTATGGCCGATACGGACGATGATAAGGGTAATATCCGAAGCCACTTCTTGAGTACATCCGATAGCGATTATAGTCTCTGAAATAGTACTCCGCGTCGTAGAACCCGTCTCCGTATCCAAGATCGTAGAGATCCTGGTCCGTAGTGATTTCATCGACATACCGATCAGTGGTATAGCGAGTCGGACGTTCATCAACCACTTTCACTTGCGTATAGCAACCGGCAAGCAAAAAAACGGCGATTGTGCCTGTCAGAATAATCTTTGCGTGTGCCATAATAACTCCTCGGTATTTGAACCTGCCTTCGGAAAAAAACTCATTTGCAATTTAAACCGTACACTTTCCTGCTTCTATAATGGAAAACGTAACCGTCAGGTGATTTCTTGCATCGTCGCCAATATCACAATGGCAACAGTTACAATATACCAAATTTAAAGACAAATATACGCTTCTGTACTTCTTTTTACGTTTTTTACAAGTATTTGTTCACTCTAAACCGAAATAAAAAGCAGATATGACCATAAACTTTTACCTATCAACAACCTTGCATCATCCGAGATATACCCGCAGAGCCAGGCTTCTGTTGTGATGCCGTAATTTCCGCAAAGCTTTTTCTTTGATCTGCCGGACCCGCTCCCGCGTAAGGTCGAATCGTTCACCGATTTCCTCCAGGGTCAGTGAATGTTCCCTGCCAATGCCGAAATAGAGACGAATTACCTCTGCTTCTCTTTTTGTCAGTTTTGAAAGAGCCCTTTCGATTTCGACTTTCAGGGATTCCCCCATCAGGTCGTTGTCCGGATCAGGGGTCTCTTCATTTTCAAGGACATCCAGCAACCTGTTGTCTTCTCCCTGGGCGAACGGAGCATCGACAGAAAGATGACGCCCCGAGATCTTAAGAGTATCGGATACTTCGGAAATTGTCATTTCAAGGCTTTCTGCAAGCTCTGAGGCGGAAGGAATCCGTTCGTACTCCTGCTCCAGTTTAGAGAGTTCTTTTCCAATCTTGTTTAATGCCCCGACAC
>SLQC01000055.1 GCA_007131625.1 Balneolales bacterium
ACATTTACGCCGTCATATGTAAGGGCAAGATGCATCCTGTATCCTGCATCCTGCATCCTGCATCCTGTAACCTGCCCCTGCCTAAAACCGGATCCAGTCTTTGTCTTCGAGCAGTTGAATCATCGAAGGCAGAAATGTAAGCGCGGTAAACAGGGTCATTCCAATTCCTATCACAGCCAGGATACCGATCGACTGCAGGCCGGGGTGCTGGGTAAACAACAGCCCTGCAAAACCGAGCATTGTGGTAAATGATCCGATTGTTATATGCTGTCCGGTGCTCGACAATACATCCCAAACGCTGTTTTTGCCTTCATCCCGGTACCGGTGGGCGATATGGACGCCATTGTCGCAGCCGATCCCCAGAATGGCCGGCAAGACCACCAGGTTGTAAAAGTTAAACTTCAGGCCGAATATCATCATGATGCCAAATAAAAACAGGAACCCGACGACCAGCGGAATCATCGCCATCATCATCCAGCGGAACGACCGGAAGGCATACAGCATAAAGAGCAGGACAATGACAAAAGTAGCCGTAACCATATACGGACTCTCCTCGATCATCAGGTTGAGCATGGCTGCCGCCACAATTGATGTACTGCCGGCATGATACACTTTACCGCTTTCGAGTTCCACTTCACCGATTTCATCTTTGAAAGCCATCGAATTTCGTCCGTCCGACATACCCGCGGCCGGGTAGATAATCACAAACCGGCCGAGCTCTCCCTCTCTGGTTAAAAACCGGTTCAGAATAAAATCGGGAATCTCTTCAAGTTCCAGCGCCTCGGTCGATTGGGAAGCTCGCCGGAGCAGGTCGAGATTTTCATCTTCCTGGTCAGCCAGGAACGGATTTTGCAGCAGCAGCCGGATCTGCGTAATGTAGTCCAGTTTCCGCTGCGACATCTCTTCATAGGGCGGAATTCGTTCCTGCAGCGCCTCCACATCCTGTATTTTGGTGTCGGGGTTCGACTCTTTTCGCTCCCGGATGATTTCAACAATCTCAAACACATCCTCATCATTGTCAGCAATAATATAGGCCGGATTTCTTCTTTCCGACTCGTCTACACCCCGCGTAAATTCCCTGAACTCCTGATACTCGGGAAATTCCGGTTCCAGTTGACCGAATTCATACTCAAACTCAAGCTTGTTAACATTAAACAGAACAATGGCCGTAATCACAATACTGACCGATACAATTGCCAGGGAAAACGGGTAGCGCTTGATCAGCTTCGCCTTGCCGTTTTCATCCGACCGCTTGATCAGCAATATCAGGTTCATCCGTTCAAAGAGGGTAAGCAGGCTCGGCATAATAAACAGCATGCAGAAAAGAGCCAGCAGGATCCCGGTACCCGAGATAAAACCAAATTCCGAGAAACCGCGGAAATCCGCAAATACCAGCACGAAAAGCGCCGAAGCAGTCGTAATGGCACTTACCATAATCGCTGAACCGGTACGCTCATAGGCGTTAACAAGCGCATCCAGCACCGGATCGCCGTCCGACCGCAACTCAATATAACGGGCGTAGTAGTGAATCCCGTAGTCGATCCCCAGCCCGAAGAGGATCACAAACAGTACCGAGGTCATCGTATTGAGAGTGCCCAGCATCCAGTAGGTGATTCCGAAGGTCCAGACCAGGCTGATTAACAACGGAATACCGATTACCAGGATCGGAACGGGGGCCCGCAACAGGTGATTCCAAAACCTGTACTGACGATCTTCCCTGCGGCCCCGGCGGTAATTCAGATATTTTTTGATAAAGAAATAAGACATTACAAGCAGGATCACACTGGAAAACCCGGTTGCAAAACTGTTGAAAACATCGTCCATGATCGATTCAAGTTCGTTTAGGTGCCGCTTCAGGCGGCCTCCGAACCTCACTTCCATATCCGGGTGGTAGGAAGCCGGATCAAGTTCGGCAATCAGGGTTTCATACACCTCAAAAAGATCTTCCAGGTACCCGATATCGCTTTGAGAGCCGGAAGGAAACATCCTCAGAACCATAAGGGTACTGTCCTGGTTCACGGGGTATTCAGAGGGGACCATCTCGTCATAGGCTTGACGGAATCGTTCCATATCCCTCGACTCTTCCTCCACCTCATCCTCAAAATCATCTTCAAAATCAACCAGGAATGGATTGGCCTCAAACCGCGCCCGGTCGATTTCTTCTTCCAGGTATTCGATGATCTCCTGCAACTCCGTTTCAGTGGCCAGGTAGAGCGCGTTGTCCTGAAGAACTTCGGTATCCCGCCGGAACTCCGCACGGTTAATATACGGCCGGTCCCTGCGCAGGTCGTAAAGTTCAAGGCTCCGCTCGATCAGCACATCAGCAAACTCCCTGTTGGCCTCAAAACTGCTTGAACGAATCGCGACTTCCATCACTGTTTCCCCTCCGACCGTTTCCTGCAGCTCTTTAAGAGCCTGTACATTTTCGTTACTATCGGGAAGCAGGCTGGCTATATCGGTATCGATTTGCAGCTTGAGCGCATAATTTGCCGCAAAAACTGCCAGTACAATCGCCGTACCAAGCACAATCAGGGGGTGTCTGTAGTTGAATTCAACCAGGGGCCGTAAAAAATGAACTATTTTCTGCATGAATATTTTTTTCCTGAACCGGTACGTAGCTTTAAAGCGTCAATAATACGAACTTTTGCGCTTGATTTTTGATTCTCTTGCAGGTTCACTTTCTTTTTAAAAATTTTTCATTGAGTCAACGCTTTCGGTTTAATAATCGTACACTCATATC
>SLQC01000394.1 GCA_007131625.1 Balneolales bacterium
TACGCCGACGATTTCACGATCTACGTGAACTCGCGCATAGCCGGACAAAGGGTGCTGGCTTCGATCACCTGCTTTGTAGAAAAGCGGCTCCGGCTAAAGGTGAACCGGACAAAGAGTGCGGTAGATCGCCCATGGAACCGGACGTTTCTGGGCTACTCGGTAACGATGCACAAGAAGACGCGGCTGAAAATCGCCGCCGAATCGGTGCAACGACTGCGGAGAAAAATCAAGAACATCTTCCGGATTGGGAAAGGACAAAGTTTGTCCAAATTGATCGCCACACTCGTACCAGTCACATGAATCAGGCCTTTCCGGCAAAATTCTTTGAATCATTAGGGCTGATTCGCCTGACCAATCATCACCTGAAACTTTCAATGGCTTCATGAACCGCCGTATACGGAACCGTATGTACGGTGGTGTGAGAGGACAGATAAAAGTATCTTTAACTTGATACTTTTATCTTCCTACTCGATAGTATTGATTTAAAATAATGACTGCAGGAAGTAGTATCTGAGGGATACGTTGATACCGAAATTGGAACGACTCATATCGCCATTTCCGAAATCAATTTTCTCATTCCGGTAAGAGACATTGGCAGAGACTGATACGTTGTTTTCAATGAAGTAAGTAAGTGTCGAGTTGATTCGGAATACCCGGTCAGTCACACTGTCATCATCAATGCTTATGCGTTCATAGTTATTGCTGATGGCACTTTGCAGAAGGATCCGGTCGGTTATATTGTACAGATGCCCCAATTCAAGTCCGAGCTGAAACAGGTTTTCGCTATCATCCACATCGGAATAAGAGATCATTCCTATTCCAAGATTAGCTCTTAGCGAAATCATCTGTTCCAGACTCAAGTTATGAAAAAACCGGCCACCGAGATCCACTCCATACCGGGATTCGGAGCCATCAATATCCAGCGTGGTGGTGCCGTTCTGCTCCCGTTCTTCAGAATATCTCCGGTGGTCTACAAACAGCACACCTGCTGCGTCCCAGCCTTCAAAACGTTGTCCAGTGGATTCCAGCAATGTTTCACTGAGGTAATAGGCTTCGTAAAAGCTTAAGTTGCCGAGCGTACCCGGGGCTACATTGCTGATTTCATCCCAGAAAAGACGGTTCGGGCGGTCGAACACGCGGTTGTAACCGGTTCTCTTCGCAAAAACACCGGCCATATTCTGGATCTGTCCATCGTTGAGAGCACCCGCATTGAGTGCATTGAGGCGCTCGTTAAAACGTAGTGCGCGTATAACAGGAGTCACATTGCGCACTCTGCCAAAACCGACACCTGCACTGATCAGAAATCGGGAATCGGCTTCACGACGGAATACTTCAGGCTGAATGTCACCGTCCGTTGTTCGCCGCATGGTGTTGATATCGAAAACTGTTTGACCAGTGGCGAAAATACGATCCTGCAGATAGTAATTCCCATTACCGGAAAGCATTAGATTTGTCTGGAACTCGGATGCACTGCTTTCAATACCGCCAGCAGTTTCTGAAGAACTGCGGTTCAGCTGTAACGGCAATTGGGCCCGCGCGTCAATAATCAGATCCTCACTTTCTCTGTAGAAGAAATAGTTGGGATTAACCCTGCCGAACATATTGCGGTCCTCGGTGTCATTAAACTGATTGATTGATGAAAAGGATCCGTCAAAATCAAGATAAAACAAGTCATAGCCCCAGGTAGGCAGACGATAGTTTTCAAGATGGTAAGTTTCCCCGGGATTCGAAAATCCAATAGTCTCCTGGGAAATTGCAGTTTGTGTGAATACTATAAGAAACAGAATAGATAGTGTTATATTTTTCATATTCATCTCTTAGGTTAATATGAGTAGGGCAGATTTATCCGGATGTATTGCAATGGCTGTCTGCTCACCATCCAATGACAGTGAGACATCCTTAACCCATCCCGTTATTGTGATTGACATCGCAAGATGATAAGGTATATATCCTTATGAGGCAAATGGTAATGTTGAATAATACACTTACCCGGAACATGCAGGAACCGGTACGCCCAAAGTCGTTTTTCATAAGCACCATGAACAATTGCGTAAAGCCTGCCCCTCACAAAACGACGTAAGATTTGGAAAGTAAATCTTTTTACGCTAACCGAAAAATTATCCCTCATCAATACGGAATGCCATTCTGACATCCTTCCAATGAAGAACTGCCATTCCAGAGCTGTCTTCCACACCTTCAAAATAAAACATCATTTGCTCCATATGAGGGGCGTTATCAATGGAAACTTCTAACCGCAAAACATCCTCGTCGGGATCATAATTATAAGCTCCCCACTGATCTGCAACGCTGTTGAAGATGATCGTCCATTCGCCGTTTTTCCGGGGGATGGTGAACAAACCGTACGTTCCAGCTTCCAGTGATTCACCTTCAACTTTGATACCCTCTGAAAATGTGATGGTTGTCGCCTCGTTGGCTCCCGTTCTCCAAACTTCGTCGAATGGTACAAGATCACCAAATATCACTCGATCACGAACTGAGGGACGTCCATATGTAATGGTCACATCGGTGGTGCCGATTGTTTGTGAAACAGCCGCATTTGGACTTGATCTGATTCTTTCGTTAGAACGGTCCTGGGATAATGCGGTTGTATTAAATAGTCGACCCTGAATAATAGGTTATATTATTGTAATAAAACAACTTAGGATGCATTAATTATTGTCAATTTTGCAAGAAAATGCGTATTTTTAAACAAAAACTTGCAGAAATGACCGGTAA
>SLQC01000240.1 GCA_007131625.1 Balneolales bacterium
AAATAAACCCGAGAAAGTCGTAAAATTCGTAATATTCTGCCAAACCTGTCCATTCTTGAAAGCAATTTTGGACTCTGATCCCCGGAATGGTCAGGTGAAATCGGATTTATGAATAATGCAGTCTAAAAAATGCTCACTCACACGAAATGCTCCAACCGGGCAGAGAGGAGATTTTGCAAGAACTTCTCCCATTTCCGGGAGTTTAACAACCTGGTCCTGGCAAAACATCAGAGCGTTGTACTCCTGCTCAAACGGTTCCATCCAGTTATATTGACGGATCATTTCAAAAGTATGAATTCCGATCAGAAAACCTGCATCCAATCGCTCCACTTTTCCGCCGACAGATTCGGCAATTAACTGGTGGCCAAAACAAACTCCAATAAATTTTCCCCCGGCTTGATACGATTTTCGCGTGAATTCCTGCAGTTCTAAAATCCAGGAGACTTCATCGTAAACGGAATACCCGGAGCCGGTACAAATAAATGCATCATAATCATCAAGTGATGGAAATTCACCATCACAAACATAAAACTCATTCATTGGCAGCTTGAATAAATTTCTGAACATTTCAGGGTAGGTTCCGTGTTCTTTCTGTAAATGTTTCGGAACATGATCGCAAACTAACAGGGCATTCTTCATAATCCGTTTTATTTTAACCTGCATCGTTCAACAGGAAATTTGGTTGTGTGCAAGGAGATTTTATGGTGTATTTTTGACAATATCGATAAATAAAAGAAGCTATTTCATCTGGATTATTGCCGGGTTCACAAGTTTTTTCTGTTGATATTGCTTCATTCAAAATAGATATATATTAAGAATAAGAAGTACAGTAAGGGTAAAAAACCAGGAGTAAGCGTATCCAACGAGGGTAGTATGCGTGCATCTGATACTCAGACTCAAATTCCGAATTTAACTCTTTTGGAATGAGAATTTTGCCGTTCCGGGTGGAACAAGAATTGACGATTTACCCGCAGTCAATATCTACCAAATAGTCAATTTAACATCATTTCTTAAAACATGGAGGGTAGCGATGAAACGGAGAATATGGGGTATTCTAACTTTTCTTATTATTTTCTTTGGCATAACTTCTTGCGACGTACCCGTTACTGTTCAGGAGGCAGAGCCTTTGAATATGGAGCAGCAAGCAGGTATTGATTCAGCTGAATTACTTTTCAGACTTTTCAGACCCAAATGCGAAAATGGAGTACTAAGCAGCGGTGCACTGTATGAAATCTGTGTTCCTCGACCTTGGAACCGAGAACTCGTGGTGTATGCTCCCGGTTACCGTGATCCCAATCTGGATCTAAGGATCAGAGATGACGAAATTGGCGGTTTTTCCGTACAGGAAATTATGAATAATCTCGGATATGCCTTTGCCACAACCAGCTATCACAAAAACGGTTTATCTCTTCCGGAAGCTCTGGAAGATGTAACTGAACTGGTCGAGCTTACGGATAAATTTACCCGCCCCCCATTGCGCAATGCCTATCTGACCGGACCATCGTTTGGAGGGCTGGTCACTGTTTTGGGCATTGAACAATATGCTAATACCTTTAGCGCTGCCCTGGGTGCTTGCGGCCCCTATGGCGACTTTGCATGGCAACTGAAATATTTGGGTGATTTCCGGGTTGTCTTCGATCATCTTTTTGTGGATGAAATTGTTGAATGGCCTGTTTGGACGATGCCGGGCACAGTGGATGCAGATTTTATTGCTCAATGGGGCGTATTTGAACCTGCGATCAGAGCCGCAATTCTCGCAGATTGGAATGCTGGAGGAGAGAAAGTAAAACAGTTACTTAGGATCACCGGCGCACCTGTTGATCTGTCCGATCCTCAAACCACTGTCGAAACCAGTGTCGAGACCGTTGTTGATGTTCTCTGGTACCATGTACATGGCACCAACGATGCAATGGAAATTATGGAAGGTCAGCCGTATCATAACATTGGTCAGAATTTTGACAATTTGGATGTTAAAAGGTTTACAGCAAATGTAAGTGTAAAGGATCACTATCAGACCTCCGGGTCGTTACAGCGCCCGCTTGTAACCCTGCACACCCATCTGGATCCGGTTATTCCAATTCAACATCTGGCGTTTTACAATGGAAAGGTCAACCCAAAAACCCTTCATACACCAATTCCCGTCCTCAGGTACGGCCACTGTAACTTTACAATCGAAGAGGTAATGGCCGCTTTTGCACTTATGATTTTTAAATCCACAAATCAGGACCTGTTGGTATCGACCAGCGTATTTCCTGAACCGGTCCAGCAGCAGTCATTTTTGACAATTGCCCGGGAGCTTGGGGCATATCCCAAAATCGTCACTCCCCTGGAACTTAAAAAAACAATGGAACCGTATGAACGTGTCAAATAGGGTGGGCGATTTTCTCGATTCCCGCTCGGATGCATGTCGACCGACAACCACGAGCTTTCGGTAAGGGTGCGGGAGAATATTCGTTCCGGTTTGAGCGGGAGAGCGTCCTGCACATCCCGGAAGTAACTCCATCTATTTAGGGCTTCCTCAAAAAGTCTCGCCGGACTTAGCTGCAAATGCGGAGAGATTTAGCACAAATATCGTAGCTGCAATCCAGGTCGTTAGATGTCTTTGAGTTTAGCCTTGATCTGATTAAGCGAAAGAGCCTGTTTGGCATTGTCAATACGTCCTTCAATATGGTTTCGTTCGCCATATTCAATGCGCTCTTTTCGTTTCTGGTAGGCGGTTTTATTCTTTTTGGGACCTTTGGGTGCAGCCGTCATGCGAATGCCGTGCTGTTTGCACCAGGATCGGTTGTCATTGGTATGGTAAATCTTATCACATTGGATCAACTCCGGCCAGGTTCCGGTGAGCAGGCGGTAGGCCTCAGCCTGCTTTTGAAGATCGCCGGCCTCATTATAGGCATCCCAGCTTAGGGTTTGATGGGTCAGATATCCGCCAAATAGCGACAAACCCAGCTTGGATCCAAACTCCACTTTTTTCCCCTGTTTGCCACGAACAATGGGGCGTACATGGGGCTGAGAGATGCACACTATGCGATCCGGGCAGCGGCGACTGCGCTCCTCATACATCCTGCGCTGCTGGTCGTAAAGCGTTCGTATGATCTATAGCTGGCGTTGACGTCGGTAGCCAAGAGGAAACTCCCGCCCACCGATCATGTCCAGCATCTTGTCAATATGCCCCAGGTTGCGCTCCACGCAATTAAGCAGATAACGAAGGGTTTTACGGATCGAGGAGGAACTGGCATTCTTCTTTTTCGATTGCCCAAATATCGCTTATGGGCTACCTTGCGATAGGTTCGCGGTTTGACCTCAAGGCGGTGGCGCAACCGCTCAAACAGCTCATCGACCAATCTGTTCGGTTTTCACGCGCGCCTCGTTGACCAACGACAAATCATTGGGATAGCGAATATACTGATCGGCCACCGTTGTATCGATCTTGAGTTTGCCTTTTGTGGGAATCGGTGGTTCGCCTTGAGCGATCTGCGGCCGGGAGAGCTCGCTTGGCCGTTTGGGCGACTCGGTCATCTGGATCAGCCTCTTCGAAAAACTCTCGAAGGTCTGCTCGCCAAGTTTTTTACGAAACTCTACGAACAAGGACGGGGCAAACAAAGGCTCCGGATGATAGGTCTTTAAACCCAGGAAAAATTGCATATAGGGATTTTCTGAAATCGATTGAAGGGTTTCCTCATCCGAAAGTGTTAATTTATGCTTGATGATGAAGGCGCCAATCACCCATCGCGGATCGATAGCCGGAGCACCCAAATGAGGCGAAAACTTTTTCCGGTAGATGGTGACCATGTGATCCCATGGAAGCAGATGTCCGAGTTGGATCCATCGGTTGCCCGGATCAAGTTGGAGTTGGCAGAGGTTGGAAAATTCCTCAAATTGGGTTTGGTACTGGGAGGTGTAGTCAATCATATGCAAGGTTATTTTGTATAATGTACAAAATAACCTTGCATTAAAAACCACAAAAATACCCCTTAAATCAAAGAAAATATTTACTTTACGTTATTCTGAGGAAGCCCTAAATAAGCGACTGCTTTGAAGAGTTACAATAATTTCAGTTTCCCTGCAAAATAATAAATCAGTCATAAGTAGCCGCTTCCGAAAAACTAATTCACAGGGAAGCTTCCTGGGCCGTGGTCTGGTAACGGTTTGCCGAAGCGCCAAATAATTACCCAAATATCCCGAACCAAATCAGAAAATGCAGTCCGCCCGATAACAAGCGTCTGCTGCGCGTTAAAGATGAACTGGAACGGCTGCTACACCGGGTGATGTCCCGAATACAACCCGGCCCTGCATGTCGTTCTCGAACGAGATCTGTAATCCCGCCAAATTTTTGCTCTCCTCCGTTACACTGCTCCTGCAATTCTTCAATGTAAACTTCCGGTGATTTTTTACCGATAGCGATATTGATCTCGCTCTGCATGACGGCATAATCGGCAATCGCCGCCTCATATTCCCGGGTCTCAAAAGTTTCTTCCGGAGAAGAGAGCCACCAAATTCCGAAGTCGCCATCGCTTGAATGTGAGGTAAATGCCACTCTCAACAGATCACTACAGGATGGCTCATATAAATCGTCCTTTTCATTTTTAAGCCAGGAGATTTAACGAAACCCTGGATGCATTTGCCCCGGTAAGACATTTCATCCTTGCAACTGTCGATGGCGACGACCAACACTTTCTGATGGTGGATGCTGACGGTAATATCATTGACGAATATACAGAAGATGACTATTATCCATCCTTTGATTATGTTGATGAGAATTAACTGCAAATGATCGAAGAAACTTTACAACAAATTTGTTAATCCCAATAAACTGTTCCCAATTAAGAAACTATGTTATCCCCGAAATTGCATCATACATTAACTTTCCTGAGTCTGATTCTGGTTTTCTCATTACTCTCCTGCAATGAACAACAAGAAGAAAGTCAGGCACCCAAAAACATCATATTGCTGATCGGAGATGGAATGGGTTTTTCCCAGGTGACCGCCGCCAAATATGCTCATGGACCGTTAAACATGACCAGTACACCCTATTCCGGTGCTATTTTAACGCATTCTGCAGACAACAGGGTTACCGACTCTGCTTCCAGCGCCACGGCCCTTGCTGCCGGTTTCAAAACAAACAACAGAATGCTGGGAATGCTTCCCGATGGAACAGCCGTTCCGTCTATCGCACACTATGCCAGCGAATTGGGTAAAACTACAGCACTGCTCGCAAGCTGCCGTATCACACATGCTACTCCGGCCGGCTTTGCCATACACCACCACGAGCGGGGCGATGAATTTATCATCGCAGAAAAATATGTGGACTCCGGTATCGACATGCTGCTGGGTGCCGGTTATGACTACTTTTTGCCTGAAAGTGATGGAGGTGCCCGTGAAGATGATCGCAACCTGATCGCAGAAATGATGGAACAGGGATACATCTACATTGACGATGAAAACGCTCTGGGCCGTATTGCCGGCCAGGACAAAGTCATTGCATTTCTTGAAGGCCGGGACCTGGAAAGGTATCCGGAACGCGGGGACCAAATGAACCGGCTTGCTCTTGCAGCTCTTGACCAACTTTCACAAAATCCGGAAGGATTTTTTATGATGATTGAAGGGGCCATGATCGATTGGGCCAGTCATGCCAACGACGAGGCCTGGATGCTGCAGGAAATGCTGGATTTTGACAATGTGATCGGGGATGTGCTGGAGTTTGCAAAAAACGACGGCAATACCCTGGTCATCATTACAGCCGATCATGAAACCGGAGGTCTTACCATGCCCCGTGAAAGTGATGATCCTGATTTTGTATTGGAACACCATTGGTCGACCGGTGGGCATTCGGCACTTCAGGTTCCTGTCTACAGCTACGGACCCTCGGCAGAACTTTTTTCCGGAACCTATGACAACACCAAAATAGCCCGTAAGATGTTTTCCCTTTGGGGAAAAACGATCGAAGATTGAACGGCAAGTCGTTTATGATGCCGGTTCCGGTGGCGGTGGCGGAATAAACAAGTTCGCGGAGTTTCCGCTTCAGAACTTGCGCTAATGTAAATTGACTTATTTATCAGTTTAGGGTAGATGTTGCAGGGAACTCATGCCGTGTCCCACTCGCATTATTCCAGCGTGCTTCCCCCAATTTACGATAATGCACCCCGCCCACTGCGGACGTACACACTGAAGCTGGCGGTATCAGGGCGATTTCCAGTGGGTCCATAGCACTGGCAAGCGATACTCCGGAAGGACCATTCGAATACCTTTCCGAGGTCGATGAAGACCACATTCTCCCGGGCACAAAACCGGTCTACTGGAGCGGGAAATGGTACAGTGTCTTCTCGGGTATTTGGGATGCACTATTTTCACGGGGAGGGGAATGGTCGGATCCACTGCCACTTCGTGTTGCCATTGCAAATTATCACCCATCCCTTTTTCAACAGACAGAAAGCGATATATTAACAGACAGAAAGCGATATATAACGGGTTACTGATTGAGCACGGTTCTGAGAACTACAAACCGGCCTCAATATAATCCATCAGCAAGTCTGCGTTACGGGCAAAGGTGCCTGCGCGGATCTTCTCATGACTTTCTTCGGGCTCTCCGGCTTCCATCATGGCATTACGTACCGCGCCCGACTCAAAATATCCGACACCTGTTACGATCTCCACCCACCATCCGTCGGGGTGCTGGTTCTGCAGTGTTTCCAGCATCTGGCGGGTCAAGATTTGGCGATTTACAGGCGGATCCAGGCGGCGTTCTTCCCGATATGCTTCCCTGCCTATTTCCTGAATCCGGTCGTAGGCGGCCTTTACAGAGTGCGGGTAGAAGTTGCCTTCCCATCCGTAGCCATGCTGGCGTTCCAGGCTGATGTCTTCCAGACGGTAGTGGACACTTCCATCGCGGTCTCCGTAGATGGGCCGTCCGGTGCCGGGCTCATAGTACCGGGCCCAGTTTCCGCCGGGCAACCTGTTGGCCTCGAACCAGGCAAAGGCCTTGGGAAGGGGCTCCAAAAATCGTTCTTCGCTGGTGACCAGATAAAGCTCGATCAAGCTGTTCATCACCGCGCCGCTCTCCCAGGTGGTGTAGGCGGCCGGTTCAAAGGAACGGGCCGGCGCAGGCAACAGGGTTTCCGGATCGTGCTGTTGGCCCCAGATATCCTGACCAGGAGGCCCCTGCAGGCGAATAATGCAGTCCCCGCCCCGTACGGCGGCCTCCAGATAGCGCGGATCCCCCAGATGCTCATACAATCGCAGGAGTCCATTTATCACATTGGACATAGCCCGGTCATTAAAGGTGATGTGGCGCTGAAAATGGTCCGGTCTCGGAGGATAGACCTGGGGCCATCCGCCAGACTCGGGATACTGGGAGATCAAGAGGAATTCCCCGACACTCAAAACCGCCTTCAGGGCAGCTTCATCGCCGGTATATTGCCACAAATCAATAAGAAAATCGAGTGCTCCGGTCGTCACATTATCATCAAACGTGCCAGTGCTCGCAGGCCCTTCCGCGGGTGCGGCCTCCTTCGGAAAACCACCCTCCTTACTTTGAACGGCCAGCATCGCCCGCTTGGCCATCCGGGCATGATGCAGATAGGTATCGTCACCCAGCACCCGGGCGGCACGCAAAAATGTCCGGGCAGTGGACGGTGTGGCAGGCGGTTCAATGGTGAGATAGTAATGGGGGATCGGAATACGGGCCTGTCCCTTTACAATGGTCCCGTCAAGCGTCGAGGCATCCGGCCAGCCCCCCGACCATTGACGCGTGGTCATGGCGGCCAGCGCCTTTCGCAATCCGGCCTTCACCCGTTCGGGCATCCGGACTGCCGGCAGCCGGTTTATCACTTCTTTTGAGCGGGAGGAAGGGCTGATAAAATCTCCGGCCATTACATCTTCCTCGGTAAAAACAGCCATCAGTATTTCGCCGGCCCCGCGCCGGTCCCGGTCGTACACCGCGTACAAGGTTCCATCATCAGCCACGGCTACATCTGGATACGAAACACTCTCTCGCTCATCCAGCAGCAGACGATATGTCCAGGTTTTGCCTTCCTCTTCGGAGAGATAGGCCGACAAATTATTTCGTGTGACAGTGTTGTGATGATAGATCATCAGCAGGCGGCCGGAAGGCAGGCGCCTGATAAAAAACCGGGTCCGCGGGCCGTCCAGATAGCGACGGGCATCGGTCCAGGTCTTTCCGCCATCGGTCGAAAATGATTCGGTGATTCCCGGTTCGGGTTCTCTGGTCCGCACCAGCATCCAGAGCGATCGATCCTCTTTCTCTACAATCATCTGTTCGTTGATGTGAACGCCCGGGGTGTTGGCCGATCCCAGATGCCGGAACGTTCGGCCTTCATCCACGGTGACATACACCCGGGTTTCATCGCCCCAGGGGGTGGCCGGAAAGAGCCATTCTCCGGAGGAGAGCACCGTGGGCTTGTTCATCATGACCCCCGGCATCAGTTTGCGGGGTTCCGACCAGGTCGGCGAGACCCTTTCGGAATCATCAGTGAGGATGGCCCAGACCTCATTCACCCGTCCCTCGCGCTGGCTCCAGATAAACCACAACCTTCCCAAGGGGTCGTGCCATAAGACCGGATCATAGGCCCTGATCGGATCCTCCGGATCGATCACCACCCGGGGTGAAGACCACGTCGCACCGTCATCGTCACTGGTTACCAGTAACACATAGTTCTCCGGCTCGGGCTCCCGGGTGCCGCCGCTGTACCAGGTTACCCATAAACGCCCGTTGGGAGTCCGCTCTATGCCGGGTATTCCCTGCCAATCCCGTGCCTCATCGGAGTATTCGAGGCCAGGCTCAGTGTTCACATATGGCAGGTCATCAGTTGTGCTCCGGGCAGACCCGATGGTAAATGTGGCGAGTATCAGGAGAAAGGATGGGAGTGTTATCATGGAGCAATGACATTAGGGCTGAGGTTGAAGATCACTTTTCGAACTTGGTTTGAGAGTTTTTATGGCATTTTAACTGTCGGTTCGCCCCCGGTCCCGGGTTCGGGGATCCACAAATCGAGATGGAGATTAGCGACTTATTCCGTATCAGGCCAAAAAAACTGTTCACAGGTGATCCGTTATGTTTTAAAACGCTCCCGGAAGTAAGATTATAATAAAGAAGTAAGATTATAATAAAAAAATCACTAATAATTTGTTTATTGATTGTGGTGACCAGATACTTCTACCAGGGAATTGTTGGTTATTCCGGTTCAAAGTGACCCCCTGTTTCGCTTCGCGACCTTCGGTTCGGACGAAGCTGACCCCCTTGGGCATGGTTGTGATTAGCTCAAGGCTATGACAAAAAATCAATTCCTGCGTTGCCGGATTTCGTTTAACAGCCGGTCGATATCCGCCCGGCTGAGATAGTTGCCCTGATAGATCACACCCTCTATAGCATGGTCAAAGGGTATGGTTTCCAGCGGATTTGTATTCAGCAGAATGAGGTCGGCCCGATAACCGCTCAAAACCTTTCCCGTTTCATTTTCTTCTCCCAGATAAATGCCCGCATTAACGGTACCGGTTTTTATCGCTTCAAATGGCGAAAGGCCGGCATCTACTTTGAGGGCTAGTTCGCGGTGTATCGCAAATCCGGGCTTCCTCAACATGCGGGGTCAAATCATAGCCGAACCATATCGTCGGCGGATCTTCTCTGTCTGCTGCGTCACCGGCAAGGAATTCCATGTAGCGATCAAGGTGGTCGATTGTCGCCTTACCGGCATTGAGACTTCGTATCAGCCCCACATCCTTAGAAATATGTCCGGAGAACTCCATCCCGTGAGCTATGGCAGTTTCAGTAGCAGCATCAAAAACTTCCACACTTAATCCGGGAGCAAATTTAAGCAGGTCATATCCGGCTTCAACCTGTTCAAGCACCCTGGCCCGTGCCTCTTCCGGGGTACTGACAGATCCGCCGCTGAAGGATGGCCCCGCAGCAATGATCCTCGGACTGATAATCTCTCTTCGTTGTGCCTCTTCACGCAGCTCAAGTTGGTAGGGATTGCCTGCCATCCCGCGAATAAAGGTTACACCTTGTGTGACATTCAGTGCCAGCACATCTTCTATATACTCCCGGTCCTGTCCGGAACCGGGTATGTGCCCGTGCATCAGTAACCAATGCTGTCAAACGTATGGGATTGCGGTTTCCGGATCGTCGGGATGAGATAATAACCTTTTTTGAAAAAATGTTTCAATTTGTAATGGATAATGTCGATGACGACAGGGTCATCGAAACCGATCTGGTCAGTTTCTGGGTTTGGGATTGTATGGATTTGAAAGCCAGAAAGATCATCGGTCTCATTGAAACCCTTTACGAGCACAATCTTGTGCATGATTCTATTTGCGGCACACTGGAAGAAGTCCGGAATAATATTTTCGAACCGATCCCCAAAGCCATGCCGGAAGCAGACCCGGAAATCTTCTCATTCTACAAATCCCTGCATCGTCTTGTCCACCCTGAAGCGAGCCATGAAATCACCGAACCGGAGAACAAGGAGCAACGTGAGTCTCCCGTCGGACCGGAAGATGATCATTATAAAGACGTCGGACGTAATGATCCATGTCCCTGTGGAAGCGGTAAAAAATTCAAAAAGTGCTGTCTGGAGTAGTCGTCTTATTGTAGGGCAGGTCATGCAATTGCTACACCCGTTCGTAATCCACCTGCAATTACTTTATCCTAAATTGAGCGATTTTGCGGAAAAAAATAAGAAGATAGCTTGTGCATCTTCCTGATAATGCGTAATTTACAAGATATATAATCAAACAACAAAACATCACCATTCAGGTGCACAAGA
>SLQC01000227.1 GCA_007131625.1 Balneolales bacterium
AGGATTGGATGTCAGGATAACGGTTGGCTCTACGAAATATCCTATGGAATCATCATAATTTCCACCGACAATAATTTCGGCATCTTCTTCATTTTTCGCGAAATCGATATATTCAGTAATGGTTTTGAATGCGCTTCTGTCGATTACGGCGCCCATGAAATTGGAGAAATCCTCGACATCCCCCATTTTTATCTTTGCAACTTCACCCAGAAACAACTTGCGAAAGTTGGACCAAAGTGTTTCGGGAACATACATCCGGGAAGCAGCAGAGCATTTCTGGCCCTGATATTCGAATGCAGCACGTAATGCGGCTACAGCAAGCTGCCGGACATTAGCGGAATGGTGTGCAAAAATAAAATCTTTACCACCGGTTTCACCCACGATTCGGGGATATGAGTGGTATGAATCCAGATTTTTACCCACACCTTTCCACAAATGATTAAACGTTCCGGCGGAGCCTGTGAACTGAAGACCGGCAAAATGCGGGCTAGCAAGTGCAGGTTCACCGATTTCCGGTCCCGATCCGGGAAGGAAATTGATAACACCGTCGGGAAGACCGGCTTCCTGCAACAGTCGCATTACATAATAGTTTGAAAAAACAGAACTGGTCGCCGGTTTCCAGAGTACGACATTACCACACATCGCCATAGAGGTCGGAAGGTTGGCGGCGATTGCCGTGAAATTGAAAGGGGTTACGGCAAGAAGAAACCCTTCTAGAGGCCGATACTCCATGCGATTCCACATGCCATCAGGCGAATACGGCTGATCGGCCATCACTTCGGATAAATAATGTACATTGAACCGTAAAAAATCGGCCAGTTCGCCGACGGCCTCTATTTCGGACTGATGCGGGGTTTTTGATTGGCCAAGCATAGTGGCGGCATTGATAGTATAACGCCAGGAATCTGTCAGTAAGTCAGCCGCTTTTAAAAAAATGGCAACACGTTCTTCCCAGGGGGTATCAGCCCATTTAGATCTTGCTTCAAGTGCCGCTTCGATGGCCAGATCAGCCTCCTTTTTACCTGCTTTATGAAGTGTAGCGAGTTTATGGTCGTGGTTATGCGGCATGACAACCGGTGTGGTGTTGCCGGTGTGGATATCCTGACCACCGACAATCACCGGAATTTCAATTTCCTGTGAACGGAGTCTATTGAGTGCAGCTTTGAGTCCCGCCCGTTCGGGTGTACCCGGGGCATAGGAATTAAACGGCTCGTTTTTCGGGATGGGTACTTGAAAATGTGCTTGTGTCATTCCGGCTCCTTTCGTTAATAGTTTCAATATTGTTGATATTTCTACCTGTCTGTTATAGAGCAAAGCGCTTTTTTATGCTGCCGTTCCATATTTTATCTATTTATTTTTCAGATTCTTTATGTCAGATGGAGCATTCTCAGGTGGAGCATTCTCAGGTGGAGCATTCTCAGATGGAGCATTCATTGTTTAATTATGTCAATCACATACCTGTGTGTCAGTGCTTGCTGCCATGGGTGCTTCTTCTTTTTCCAAGATAAGGGATTCCGGGTAAAAGCTTAAATGAATCCTTCACAACTGGTAAACGGAGCGCAAAACTTTCTATTTCAATACTCATCTCTTCAGCACTTGCCCAACTTCTGAATCCGGATCCATTCGATACTCAATCGGGATCCATTCGATACTCAATCAGCAGCAATACTCAAAGTTTATTTATTGATGCGTTGATAATGTATCGTTTTATACATTTTTTTGTCATAATAAAAGCCCTTCCATAATTACTTCCATATTATTTTTTACTAATTATTTTACGAAAGCATTTTTATTTGATACTAAGCTACAAAAAAGCGCTATCACATTTAATAAACAGAATATTTTAGTCCTGATTTTATCATCATTTACAATCCGGAAAAGCCCTTTTATCGATTAAGTTTCAATTCGTATAATCTATTCATATGAAACATAAGGAACGATTTTTGTAAAAAAATGCTTATATTAGTAACCGTTGATTACAGATATAAAAAAATACAAACATCAACAGTTTATCAATTCTACTCTGACGCTGTTCAGTGTAATAAATAATTATGATACTGTAATCATTATCAAAAATAATTAAAGCTATAACGAATATGAATAGACCAACAAAAAACACTTATACCCTTCTTATTGCTGCCTTGCTACCATTAGCACTCGGATTCACCTTTTTCATTTACTTTAGCTGGATGAAATCCGACGAAAATATACAACACAACACAGTCCAGTGGACTATCAATATTGACGATGTTGAACTTAATTCCGGGACGCTTGGAACCCTGATCGGGCAACTGCACAACGAAACCCGCGGGGAACGTCGGGCTGAGGAGCTCCAATATATTATTCGACGGATAACGACTGAAATGAATGCTACTGATAAGACAACTCCACAACTGCTCACCGACCTGCTGCGAGATATCTCCGTGGAGCACCCCGATAATAATGTCCGGCTGGTTGCCTATGAGGCTATGAGGATTGCACTTAAAAACGAAGATACCCCCACCATCGACAGTAATATAGCGGAGAACTGATCAAAACGATCGGCACCCCTTCCTATACTATTCATCAAGCCGTACGGGGGTATTCCGAATCTTACAATCGGCCTTATTAACTAACGGTGCACCTTGGACATACCCTTGCTGGGATCGGAGCATTGCACATTTTTCCGATCCCCCAAATCGAGAGACTGACGCAGGATTATCGTTATATTGCAAGTGAAAATATCTGGCGAAAATCCTCTGGATACCTGGTTGGAAACACCCGGATCATAATACCGATCCGGGTATTTCAAGTGAGCCATCCATTTCGTAACCTATAACTATTCGCGTGCAATAAAACTGTTATTGTACCTCTGCAAAGAAAAAATGAATTATCAATCTAAAACAATGCAAGATTGTTTAACACCACCAAACTTGTGAAACTTGTTACAAAGTCGCAGAATAATGGAGACCGATATGAAATCTTTCAAGGGTAATAGGGTCAAAGAATCGAAGTTGAAGTTACAATTGCTGATGACAGGCTTTCTGTCTTGCTGTCTGTTAATTATCCCCCTTATTGTAAATGCGCAAGAAACCACGATTACAGGAACGGTAACATATAACCCTTTTCTGAATGAGTGTTTTCAGGTAGTTCCTTGCTTTGACGCAGTAAATCAAACCAGAGACGAAGATTGGATACCCCCCACTGCTGCTGTTAATATTGCGGTGCAAGGTACTGATACAGTGGTCAAAACAGATCGTGATGGGAATTATGAAGTTACGGTGCCATCTCCCGATGCATCATTAATGTTCATGTTTATTGGACATAACAGGATAGAAGTTCCAATTGATGGACGTACAGTCGTGGACGTTAAACTGACTCCTACTCCATTACCGGTTATTGATCGGATATTAGGTTACATCATGCCGAAAATTCATGCTGGAGAGTATCCGGATATTGATGAATTGGCTGAAAAAGCAGAAGTAAACCGAGAAACTGCACGGGATATGCTATGGCTGGTTATAGGGAACAGACCTATGATGCAGAACTATCCGGATGAATATATACCTGATTACCGATTTGAAAACAGTGATTGAGATATCACACAAAATTGAATTAATAACACCTTCAAGGTTCATCCGGATGCCCGTTAAAATCGTTGAAGGGTCAACCTTTGGCTTCATTTTTTCCTGAAAAAATAAATCTCTAAGAGGCAGCCATGAATATATGTAAATCAGCGAATACCAATATAAATTGCATGATAGCAAACAGGATATTTTCAGGTTTTCTATTACTGTTGGCAGCATTTCTGATGAATCCGCAAAATGCTGAATCTCAAAGTAATACCATTAAAGTCGAGACAACTGATGAGAGGACGCAATGGGGAGCTTATGGGCCATCCCCGGAAACCAATTTCGATTTCATCATGGATGAATCGCACGCTTCACCGGAGTGGGCATTGCTGCAGCGGGAGTTATTGCGATCAGCCTCCCTGGCCGCTGAACACTTTTATGATCGTTATTTTGATGAGCGGGGTTATCTTATGACCGACTTGCGCTGGGGAGCCAATGACGGTCCGGATGATGCTATTGAAAATGTCAACAGGTGGCCGGAACTTCACGCCCTGGGTGGTTCAGACCGGGTCATGGAAATGTATAAGAAAGTTTATGAAGGGCATGTGCGACAAATGTCCGAACCTGCAAGAACTGTTAATTCTCGTCCGTCTCATTTGCCCTACATCGTAGATGGAATGTATCACAAGGAATTCCTTACACAAGCTGACTGGATGCACATTTCCGAGGCTCTTTTGGTTTTTAATATGATGGGATTGAACGACCCTTATGATGTCAAATTTCAACACCGGACACGACGTTTCGCTGAATTTTATACAGGCGATGACCCAGGTGCACAAAATTACGATCCTGAACACAAGATTATCCGAAGCATGTACAACGGCAGCCGAGGGCCGCTTATGAGGTTAACCACCGGTGTTGATTGGGCCGGCGACCCAAGTGAGGTCAGGAACCGCTATGCAGCCGGACATGGTGAAGATAATTACGAAGAGTTTCTATTTCATTTCAAAGATTATCATGATACAATTGGTGACGTTCCCCTCAATCTCCTCTCCACCAGTCTTGCTTTAAATGCATATATGTTAACAGGAGAAGAAAAATACCGGGATTGGATGCTGGAATATGTAGATGCATGGTATGACAGGATGGAAGCCAATAACTGGGTGATTCCAAGCAATATCGGGTTGGACGGAACTATAGGTGGCGCAACTGACGGAAAATGGTATGGTGGTGCCTATGGATGGAGTTTTACGGTTGATCATCAATCTCCACCCGCCCATGCACTTACACATAGGCCACGTACTCGATGGGCATTTATCGGGTTTATGAATGCCTATATGATTACAGGTGACGATCGTTACCTCGAAGCCTGGCGCAAACAGGATGATGTCATCTATGATGCCGGCTATATGGATGATGATGGTGTCTATTTGACTCCGCGAATGTACGGTAATCCGGAATGGAGCCGCGAGGGATATACCGATGATGATGGCTGGTACGATTTTCGCCCGCGTGATCATACGAATTTGCTTGAGACTTACTTTTTGTCCATGAAGCAAGAAGACCGGGAACGCATAACAAGACCTTTTGCATGGCTCGACTTTCTTGAGGGTAACAATCCCGATTATGCTGTAAACGCCATGCGTGCTGATATTGAGGATGTAAAAAAACGCATGCAATTAATGAGAGAGGATAATACGGGTGCGGATATGCGTCTGGTGGATGATCCTATGAATATTAATCCGGCCAGTATCACGTCCCTGATCAGGTTGATGGGGGGTGGCCTTTATGAGCCGCGACGGTCGCCACCTTTTTATACACGTTTGAGATATTTTGATGCCGAACGAAGGAGGGCTGGTGTTCCTGAGGATGTTGCTGCATTGGTAGAGTCAATGTCCGATAAAACGGTTACCGTATCACTGGTAAATCTCAATCCCGTAGAAGCGCGTACATTGGTAATCCAAGCAGGGGGTTACGCTGAGCACCAGTTTGTGGCAATTAATCAAAACGGGGTACGTGTACCAGTCGACAGCTCATCTATTCAGTTATTGATGGAACCCGGTTCCGGCACTACACTGGAACTTGAGATGAATCGATTTGTAAACCAACCAACAATGGATTTTCCATGGTTCAGAGATAATTGATGGTTTGTACATTGGACAATCTGACCTCTTGATGGATTCACTTCTGGATGGATTTACCACTGGATGGATTTACCACTGGATGGATTCACTTCTGGATGGATTCAGGTAAATTAGGTCAGATTAACAATACACAGCTACTGCGACCAAACAACCCTGGACATACCTTTGCCGAGGGCGGTGAAATGCATATGTTTCAGACCTCCATATCATTATTCACCATCAGAACTCATATTCCAGTCCCGCCCGCATCCAGCGACCGGGTTGTGGCACATTGGCGATATCAACATACCGGGTATTCGTCACATTGGAGGCTTCCCAAAACAACCTGACCGAACCGACATGGTAGAACACTTTCAGGTCAATCATCCAGAATGGCTCAAATTCCCGGGTATCGGTAAACTCGCCGTCTTCATATAACAAATAACTGCCGGCGCGATTTTGCCAGATCACACTGGTGCTGGCTCCACCGTGATCGGTCAACGGATGGGTAAATGTAATGTTCAGTTTGTGATTCAGGTGGTCGAGTGCATAGTTTGAGAGAAATTCTCCGCTTGATTTATCGGTGTGGACATAGGCGTACTGCATAGAAAGGGCCCGGGATGCGATGTCTGTCACTTCCTGGTTTCCGAGCGGTATGACCACACCCGCTTCCAGACCACTGATATTGACTTCGGTCAGATTCTCGCTTCGCCAGATATTGTCTTCCGGTCGACGAACCCAGTCGATCATATTGACTCCCCACCGGCGAAATGCCGCGAAATCGAACTGCAAACCCTGCCAGGTGCTTTTCAAGCCGGATTCCAGCGAGAAGGCCTCTTCAGGCTCGAGCAGCGCATTTCCAAGGTTGGTCGGACCGCTGTAAAAAAGGTCGGTAAAAGTCGGAAGCCGGAGAGTTCGATTCGCGGTAGCATACCATCTCCAATTGTCGTGAAGCTGCCATCCCAGATCAAGGCCCGGGAAAAGCGTAAACGGAGTATCCAGATCGGAATTGGCATATATCAGTGTCCCCCCCGAAAATGATAAAGGTCCATGCGACACACTCTGTTCTAGCATCAGGCTGATACCGTTTCGCTGATACGAATGCGTAAACCAGGCGTCGTCATATCCCGAAACGCGCATAGGCTGATCCATTTCATATCCGAGGACATTACTATAAATATGCTCGAAGCGGTAGTCGATGCCGATAGAGCTGATACCGAATCGATTCACATGAGTCCAATTGATGGATGCCCCGACGATGTCGGTCCGATGATAGTTATGTCCGGCGTACCATTCGGGGGCTTCATTGCGAAACAGTTCAAACCGATCGTGATGCCTTCGCCAGTACACCGTCGGCGTCAGCCGAAGCGAGCCGTCCGGCAGCCAGCGAAGCGATGCAAAACCCGCTCTGGTATTCTCAAACTGATCCGGATATGCAGGTGTATAAAAACTATTGGCGCCAAACGCTTTCTCGTTATAACCTGTCTGGAGGTCGAGCCGCCCGGTATCAAAACCGAGCTGAGACCGGTAAAATATGTTTCCGGAGCGGAAGTCGGTGTTGTCAGTGAATCCATCACTGGTCATGCCGTAAAGTGAGAGATGGTGGGCCAGTGGACCGGTACCGAATCCGCCCGAAACACCGACCGAGCCGAAATGATGCTGACCTCCTGAAAGTGAAACCTTCTTGTGTGAATCTCCAGGCTCTTTGGTTATGATGTTGATGGCGCCGTTAAATGCATTCGGACCGAAAACGCGCGCAGCGGGACCGTGAAGAATTTCGATGCGCTCGATGCTACTCAAGTCGACCGGCACATTCAGGTTATGGTGTCCGGTCTGCGGGTCGGTCAAATTGACTCCGTTAAGCAGTACGAGCGTCTGATCAAACGTTCCACCCCGGATATTGACATCGGACTGCATCCCGAAGGTCCCACGATGGCGGATATCGACGCTTCGCACCAACGAAAGGAGTCCCGCCAGGTCCTGAGCTGCCGATTCACGGATTTGTTGGCGATTGATGACCTGAATGGATCGCTTTACATCGGAACGCAGAACCGGGGTTCGGCGAGAACTGACCACAATCTCGTCGAGTTCCCGTGTGATGATGGAATCCGGCGTGATCTCGGCATCACTAACCGATAAGGTCTGTGCAATTCCTGCGAACACTGGAAGCAGCCATATGGCTACAAATAACATTGATGCAATGCAGACGGATATCCATGAGTGTATTTCAGTCAGAGACGTCACATTTCGTTTCAGTGAAATCTGAGCAAAGAAATTCATTGGCCCAACCAGGTTTATAATATTTCTACACCCCGTAAATCCGATCCCGAAAATCACTATTCAACCGTAATTGCAACTCATAGGTTACTAATGAAATCGGTTACTATTGGAGAACGGTAGCCGATTAAGATAATGTAAAAATTCATACAATAAAATTGATTTAAGAAATCTAAGGTGGTAATTTGAATGATATCGGGAAACGAATGATATCAGCATATAAATGATATCGGGGAGGGATTAAACTATTGGGAGGGCGAATATTAATACAATTCCAGAAAAAATGAATAAGAAAAACAAACCAATTCATAATTCAATTTCAAGACGTAGCTTTGTCAAAGTTTCTTCAGTGACTGCCGGAGGCCTTCTGTTACATTCACTGCCATTGCGTGCAAGTGCCTATGCAGCAGGCAGTGATACGATTAAAGTTGCGCTTATTGGATGTGGCAGCAGGGGTACTGGAGCTGCCTTCCAATCACTGAATGCGGATGATGGTATTAAACTGGTCGCCATGGCTGATATTCTTGAAGACAGACTTGTAGAGAGCTATGACCTGTTGTCCCAGCGATATGGTGATACCGGGAAGCTGGATGTGCCGGAAGAGCATAAGTTTGTCGGATTTGATGCATACAAAGATGCAATCGCACTTGCTGATGTTGTATTGCTGACAACTCCTACTTTTTTCCGACCCCTGCACTTCGAAGAAGCGGTAAGCAAGGGTAAACACGTGTTTATGGAAAAACCCGTTGCCGTTGATCCCGCCGGTGTGCGCAGAGTGCTGGAATCCGGGAAAATCGCCAAACAAAAAAACCTCAATGTAGTGGTCGGTTTGCAACGCCGTTATCAAAACAGGTACCGGGAATTGTACCGTCGCCATCAAAACGGGGACATCGGCGAGATTATTTCCGGCCAGGTCTACTGGAATCAGGGACCATTCCGTACCTTAGACCCCCAACCGGATTGGTCCGAACTGGAATACCAGATAAGAAACCACTTTCACTTCATCTGGCAGGCCGGTGATCAAGTCCTCGACCAGATGATTCACAATATTGATGTGGCCAACTGGTTTATCGGTGAACACCCGGTCACGGCCCAGGGAATGGGCGGGCGCGAAGTCCGTACCGGTAAAGAGTATGGTCAGATCTTCGATCACAATTATGTTGAATATACATACCCGAGCGGTGTCGTGCTTTCCGCCCAATGCCGGCAGATTCCGAATTGTTTTAACCTTGTAACCGAAAGATTTAATGGAAGCAATGGGTTCTTGTCCACTGGCGGTCCCGAAGGTCCCACAATTCGGGATCGAAAGCAAAATGTTCATTTTCGTTATGATAACGATGATAATGATCCCAGCCCGTATCAAATCGAACACGATGAGCTGTACGCTTCGATCCGCAATGGTTCGATCATAGACAATACGGATTACGGAGCCAAATCATCCATGACCGCAATCATGGGATTCATGGCTACCTACTCCGGCCAGTTCCTTGAATGGGATAAAGCGCTCAACTCCGACAAAAGGATGTACCCACATCATGATCTTTTACCAGAAGATTTAGATTGGAATGTACCGGCACCTGTTATGCCGAATGATGATGGTTACTATCCCATACCGATTCCCGGTGTGACCGAGGTAATTTAATCACACGAATGGCGGTGTACAGGCAGTGATTTCTCACCCAACCGACTCTTTGTTCAGCTTAACGGCCTGATAACCTCCTCGTTTCTTATCCTGTATAAACATTACAAGGAAGACCAGCGCAATTAAAAATGCAAAGGGGGCAATCCACAGAAATGAAATTTTGCCCCCGTAGTTATCTGTAGGACGCAGAATGGCAAATGCCGATTCAATTAAGGCTTGTTCCTGATCCAAATCTGTTTCCAGAATTGCACGCAGTGCATTACCGGTGTAATTGCCATGAAACTTATCGGTATTGCGATAATAAGCAAGTGCAACTTTAGTCTGATCCAGGGCATTACGCACATCAACGGCACGATAACCCAGTGCAGCCAATGCTGCCGGATCATCTGCCACGGATTCGGCTGTAACTGCATATTCCGGAAAACGATGTTCCACCTGTTCCAAAACATCCACTGTTTGGGTTTCGTCAAGAGCATCCGGCAAATAATGGTCAGCAATTCCTCCCATTATTACATTCGAACCACCGGCAGCAAAAAAACCGATTCCAATCATGAGTACAATTCCCAAAGATCCGGCTTGGGGGAAATGTTCACTCATCAAGCCCACCATAGTTGGAAAATAGAAGGCGATATCACACGCAAATACAGTTGCCGAAATTATGAGCGGCAATGTACCGGATTCGAAAAAACTGACATAAGCAGGCCAAGACCAGTTAAATCCGAAGCACCCAACAGCATCCCTGTTGGCGAAAATCTTTCCACAAACGGACCGGCAAATAAACGAAGCACAATCATGAGTCCACTTATCCAAATTAATACCAGCATGCCGTGCAACCCTGCTGCCTGGAGTACTTCAGGGATCCATCGCATCGGTCCCATTTCACTTGCTTCCTCATAGTTTACCACATTAGTTTACTCCCATTTTGCTTGCTCCCTCATAGTTTTCCACATTGTTTACTCCCACATCTTTTCCTCCTCACCCTTTTACCCCCTCATCGTTTTCTCCTCAACTTTTACTTCCACATAAGATCATACATAGGATGAACATATATTGTCAATGATGTCCGGTAAATATGGAAGAAATTCTGTGTTTTAACAACCGACAATTGTTACGATGCTCACTGAAATGATTACATTATTAATATTGGTTATTTGAATGTATCGCAAAACATA
>SLQC01000145.1 GCA_007131625.1 Balneolales bacterium
CCATAGCTCAGTTGGTTAGAGCGCCAGGTTGTGGCCCTGGAGGCCGTGGGTTCAAATCCCATTGGGCTCCCTTTTTTATAAATACTTGGTAGTCAATAGTTTCACTTAATTAATGCACTTCGGAGCAGATCCATTTCGTGTTATATGTGAAGCATGACTATTCACCGGATTGCAAAATTTTTTGGCTTCTTTCCTTCCTTATTTTTTGGCTTCTTTCCTTCCTTCCGGCTACTGACTGCTCAGCGGTAACGGAGCCTTCCTGTCACGAAAACAGAACCTGTGGCAAATTATGCTCTCTCCTGCCAGCACTCCCGTGGGATACCAATCTGACTGGAAGCAGGAATTCTTGCTTTCAGAGTATTTGACTATCGGTAAGTGAGATCTGCTCAATAAAATATCCAAAAAGAGAATATGGTATTCGGTTTGGTTCAACAAATTATGTTGTGCATTTTGAACCGCTTATGGCAAAATCCACAAATATATGAAATAAAGTGTTTATAAAATATACCTTATATATGTAGAGTTTTGTCGTTAATTGATAAATTAAATAAGAATAATGTTTCGCATTACCATTATTTATTTTTAATTTATTAAAAGCAATTAACACCTGAGTCAATCTTTAATCTGATAATGTTTGGAGGTTGCAATGAAGTATTTGGAAAGTGGTGTGTCTAAAGCTAAGATTGGTGACCACAAAGGAGCAATAGCTGACTTTAACAAGGGCTTGAAGCTAGATCCGGACGACGTAAGACTATACCTTGCCAAGGGGATTTCTATAGCCCAGCTAAAAGACAACAATAGAGGGCAGCTGGCCCTCGACAACGATACCGGGCAGAACCATATTTCAATAAACAGCAATTAAAGTAATGTGCTTAACCGAGTGTCCGGGTTTGTGGATCCAATTCGGCCAAACCACATTGCACATCTGGGACAGTTATCACAGGCTTTTTACATCCTCAGCAAGATATCCCAAATTGCCAATACAAAACGTTCAGAACTTCGCGCCTGATTATCATCCGCCTTTGCCCAACAGTAAAAAATCTGTTATTTTACGGTAGTGATTCCAGGATCTGGACTACCGTAGCACAAAAAAGTGTGCCAAAGAGCGTCAATGGTGTGTCACGCATCGGTAATCCCAGTATGTAACCTTATGTAACCTTATGTAGCCTTGGAAGCCTTGGGTTCAACTCCCGTGGTCTTCCATTATATTGCATGCCGCGTTCGTCTAGGGGTCTAGGACGCCGCCCTTTCACGGCGGTAGCACGGGTTCAAATCCCGTACGCGGTACTACTGAAATCTGAGTTTTGGCTTTCTTATTTCCAGATTCATGTGTATATTTTTTTAATTCTAAGGACAGATGTAATGTCCATGACGGGAATAATCATGCTCCTGTGTGACGAAAACATTCACAATAGAGATTTCTTCTAAATCGGTTTTTTTGCAATACCCAGAATCCCTGTCCCCCGCTCATTATTCCGTTTCCGGTCTGCCGTCATCATTGCAAGTCCTGGCAGCAATGTAATTATGTAGTACAATGGCAACCATAACATCGTCACCATACCGAACCGGGTAAACCACAACATCGGAATCTTGATCAGCATCACCCAGGCACGGTGTCCCCATTTCCCGTAAGAGTATCGAAGCGATACCGGTTCAAATCCGGACTCTCGCATCTTTCTACCCAATTCATCTTTGGAATAACCCGCCCTGGCATGTTCGTCCACAAAGAACTCGTCACCATCGGCATCCTCTTTGGAAAAATGTGAGGGTGAATGCATCACAAAAAGCCCACCTGGACGCAACGCTTTCTGAATGCGATTCATCACGCCGATATCGTCCTCGATGTGCTCCAAAACATCCACACATACCGCCACGTCATACATTTCAGGCGGAAGATCGTCCCGAGTAAGATCATGGGTATCAAACCGGATCCGCTCATTCTCGATATCCTTCTGAAAATAAAAACGGCAGTCTTCCAGATAATCCTCCTTGATATCCAGTGCATGAATCACGACATCGGGAAAGGATTTCAGTATAAACCGGTCGTATTGACCGAAGCCGCTTCCGGCATCGAGGATCTTTCGGTAACCCGTATCTGCATGATGCTCCCGAAATATGTCGCGCAGCGCGGTGCGCACATACCAGCTCCGCAGAAAAAACAGATCAAGTGTTTTGTAGAAGAGTGTCCGAAGCAGGAACGACCTGCGAATCCATCGAGCAAATTTATCTTTGGTGGGGTCGTATGCTATCTTACTCATAGTTTTTCTGCATCGCTACCTTCCATATTTTCGACTTCAAAACCTGTAGTTTCGGTGATATTTTCAGTATCACTTTGGATGCCCACCCTGTTTTGATTGATCAGTTCCCCAATAAAACCGATGGAGAAAAACTGAACACCCAGCAGCAGAAAGAGAATTCCAAACAGAAAAAGCGGCCTGCCGGTCAAATACACTTCAAAGAAGAGCCTCATAATTGTGAGGTACAGGGTGATTCCACCTCCCAAAAGTAAAAAAATGGAGCCGATTCCGCCAAAGAAATGCATCGGCCGTTTCATATAGTGACCCAGAAAGTGCAGTGTCAGTAAATCAAGAAACCCCTTGATGAAGCGGGACAAACCGAACTTGGACTCACCGAATTTGCGCGGATGGTGCTGTACGATTTTTTCATCGATCCGGTTGAACCCCTGCTGTTTGGCCAGGTAGGGTATATACCGGTGCAATTCCCCGTAAAGATTGAGATGCCGAACCACCTCACTTCGATAAACTTTAAGTCCACAGTTGAAATCATGCAGTTTGATGCCGGTTGTCAGTGATGTCACAAAGTTAAAAAATCGGGAAGGGATGGTTTTGCTGACTGGGTCGAAACGAACTTTTTTCCATCCACTCACCAGATCGAGATTTTTCTCCTCAATCATTCGGATCATCTGCGGTATCTCCAGGGGATCGTCCTGCAGGTCCGCATCCATGGTGGCGATAAAACGACCTTTGGCTTTTTTAAAACCTTGTTGCAGAGCCGAACTTTTACCATAGTTTCGCCGGAAACGGATTCCATGAATATTTGCGGATTTATCGGCAAGAGTACATATTTTGTCCCATGAACCGTCGGTGGAGCCATCGTCAACCAGGATGACCTCATACCGATATGCACCGGTAAATGCCTGATCGACGCGTTCTGAAAGTTCTTCCAGAGATTCAACTTCGTTTAAAAGGGGAACGACGACCGTGACATCTATTGGGTTCCCGTGGTTCTTTTTTGTCAAAATTTCTTGTTATTAATTGGTATTATCAGAGTTATAGTAACTACAAATATCCGAAAAATGCAAAAACTCTACTATACTATTGGTGAGACATCCCGGTTAACCGGTGTGGAACCGCACGTGCTGCGTTACTGGGAAACCCTGTTTCACGAGTTGAATCCGGACAAAAACAGAGCCGGAAAACGGGTCTACAAAGAAAAGGACATACGAGTCATCCTTACATTGAAGGATTTGATCCAGAAGAAAAAATATTCGACCGCCGGTGCCCGCAAAGTACTGAAAGAGCAAAAAAAGAGTCCGCAAGATAAGGAAGATTCGACGTCTCTGCCTGCGGAATTGAGACACGATCTCAACCGTGTTCGTTTGTTTCTTTCGGACTTGCTCAATAAACTGTGACCGGGGTCTTCCCGGCCAGGGATATGGGAAAGACGGTTTGATGAACCGGACCGCCGCCATCCACGATATCAAAACGGCATTAAAAGTTGCATTATGACGCTTTCATCCACTCAATTCGGCTCTTTTCGACTGTTTACTATTGAAACAGGAACATTCCGTCTGGACGGCGGAGCGATGTTCGGGGTTGTCCCGAAAACACTCTGGTCGCGACATCTGTCCTGTGACAATAAGAACCGGATCCTAATGGCTGCCCGCTGTCTCTTGATTCATTCACAGGAGACCGGCCGTGTATATCTGGTTGACACCGGGATCGGCCACAAATTTGACAACAAGTTCAGCGCTATTTACGGCCTCGACTTTTCAGAGCATACCTTGAAAAATTCCCTGACGTTTCACGGATTCAAATCGACTGACGTGACCGATGTCGTCTTCACGCATATGCATTTTGACCACTGCGGCGGTGCGGTACTTCCGGAACCGGCCGTCTATGACCGGCCATCCGCGCTCACCTTCCCCGAAGCGCGGCACTGGGTGCACAAAGCCCAATGGGAGAATGTTCTGAAGCCCAATATCCGGGAAAAACCCAGCTTTCTGGAAGAAAACATAGACCCGCTATCCAAACCGGGACTGATGCAACTGATCGGAGATGATCACAGCTACGAACCGGGATTCGAAATCAGAGTTGTTAATGGGCATACACCCGGTCAGCAACTACCTCTTTTGAAGGATGGACGGCGCTCGCTTCTGTACGCCGCCGACCTCCTTCCCACTGCAACACACCTTCCAATTCCATGGATTATGGGTTTCGACATTCATCCACTGATCACAATTGATGAAAAACAGAAGATCCTGACAGAATGCTTGCGAAATGAGACGCTGCTCTATCTTGAACACGATCCTTATAATGAAGTAATTCTTCCAGGTAACACACCGCATAAAGCGGTGGTTGAATGGTCAGGTCGACTTGACGACATGTGATCACTTTACTAAGTCAGGTTATACTAATTCTCCCATTTGATCGTAACCAATGGGAATACGTAATAACAGTTTATCTACATGTCCAGACACCCAAACATCGAAATCTTCAAAAAACTCTTCAGAGCGCATCACAACACGCTGCATCGACGCCGGAATTTGAGTATTCTTTTGATTGGATCTGCGATACTTTTGGGGATTGTTTCCCTCTTTGTGCTGTTAGAAAGCTTATTCTTTCTCTCCCCGGCGATCAAAACGGGATTCTGGATACTCGCTATAGCCGCAGCTCTTGCAACGGGTTGGTGGACGGCATGGCACTTCACTGTTCCGGACTTCACTACATTCTACCGGTCAACTGCCGATCGGATCGGCCTGCCTGGTCTTCGCCATGTAATGGACCTGGTCAACAGTCGTACCTCCTTTCGTTCCGACCTGCTCGATGCCGCTGTGAAACAAAATTTCGAGCAGCTGTCCCGTCAGCAGCCCGACGACAAACTGACGGTGCACATCCGGAAGCATCGCATCACCCGTACCATGCAGCGAGCCGTTATTTTATTCGGCGGCGCACTGATGTTGCTCGTTTTCGTTTTCATCTTCCTTGACGATGCCTTCCATCGTAGCAGCACTTTCTGGATCTCTTATCAGCGTCCCATTCCTTTTGAATTTACCATTACCCCTGGCGATACGACAATAGAACAGGGAAACACCTTTCAGGTCGCCGTACATTTCCCCGGTGACAGTCCCAACCAGGTTCGACTGGGTCTTCGGACCGAGCAAGAGAGCGAGTACCGGCTCCAGGGTATGTCCCGTAGCGACGACGGGACTTTTAAGTCACGAGAGTTGGAACTTTTTGAAGATGCCGATTATTTTCTGGAGATGGACAACTACCGAAGCGACCTCAAACATGTTCGGGTGGAATTACTTCCCCGGCTTCAGGATCTGGTAGTCTCGGTTCATCCACCCGGTTATACCGGCCAGGACAGTACAAAGCATACCTACCCACTCAACCGACTGGAAGCTCCGGCCGGGTCCCGGCTCGTGATCCAGACGCGAAGCAATAAACCCCTGGAGATGCTTCGACTCATCGCAGAGAATAGCAGCGACACTCTCTCACTTTCTCCCGACACCCTTATCACAAAAGAAATCTCTGCCACAGCTGACGAAAGATACCATTTTGAGATGCGTGATTCGTTCGGGCTTGCCAACAGCAATCCGTTCCGCTTCCGGCTCTCCGTGACAAATGACCTGCCGCCGCATGTCGAGATCCTCAGCCCTGACTCCTACGTGCACGATTTCGTATCTGAATCCATCCCCCTTTTGTATGAATTTGAAGATGATTACGGGTTTACTGCAACCGCGCTCCGTTACCGGTTGCACAAGGCCTTCCTCAACGAACCCGTCAGTGGCTCGGCCACCCTTGCTGTACCCAACCGAACCCGTGGAATTGCGGAATACGACTGGGATGTCAGCGATATGGGCCTCGGCCCGTTGGATCGACTGGAGTACTGGATCGAAATAACTGACAACAATGAAATAGACGGATACCAGACTACACGTTCATCCACGCATATCATCGAGATACCGTCCCTCGCTTCGCGATTTTTCGAACAAGAGGAAAAGGAAGATCAAATTGACAACCGTTTTTCTGAAGTGGAGGATTCATACCGCAGGATGCAGAATGATTTGGATCAATTGCGGGAGAGTATCCGGACAAATCCCGATGATGATTGGGAGCAGTCGCAGTTGCTTGATGACATACAGGATCAGCGAAGCGAAATCGAACAGCAGCTGGAAGATCTCAGGCGAGAGTTTGAAGAGCTGACAATGGATATGGAAAGCCGCGATCTGATGTCGGAGGAGACGGTAGAGCGCTACCGGGAGCTGCAGCAACTGATGGAAGAGATCGACGACCCCGATATTCTCCGTATGCTTAAGGAAATGCAGGAGAATCTGAGTCAGTTCGACCAGAGCCAGCTTCGTGAACAGCTCGAGAACATTTCGTTCAACGAAGAGAGGTATCGGGAGCGGCTTGAGCGGACCATGGAGCTTTTCAAATCACTTCGACTCGATTCCGACCTCGATCGTATGTCCAAAATTATGGAAGACCTGGGTCAGCAGGAAGAAACACTGTCCCGGCAGGAGCAGTACGGTGAAGAAGAGCTTCAGCGTCAGGAGCAGATCCAGGAACAGATGAAGGAGTTATCGGAGAAGATGAAACAATTGCCAGAAAAGAGTCCTGCCCGGCGCCAGGAGCAGATGCAACAGATGAGTGACGAATTGTCACAAATGATGGATGACCTCGACCGGCGACTTGAGGAGAATATCGACAAGATGCAGGATGGCGGAGCGGAGCCGTCGGAATTGCAGCAGGAACAGCAGGACATGAGTCACGACATGGAAGAACTTTCACAGCAGCTGTCAGACTTGCGTGTTCAGATGCAACAGGAGTCGATCTCCATCAACTTGCAAGCTTTGCGATACGTTCTCGAAACACTGATCCTGCTCTCCGATGTGCAGGAGGATGTCGCCAAACGAACATCTGAATTGACTTCCAACAGTCCCGGTTTTATAGAACAGGCGCGAAGACAGCGCAATATCAACAGTCAATTCAGTATGATTACCGATTCACTGTATCGTGTTTCCACTGAAATTCCGCAGTTTTCCAACAGGATTAACGACCGGAAACGAGAGATTGAGCGGCATATGAACCGTGCAACACAGTATCTCATCGATCGAAACCGCTCCCAAGCCACCGCCCAGGAGCACACATCTCTTGGCGGGCTCAACGAGATAGGTACAATGGTGGCGGATCTGCTGGATCAGTTAAATCAAATGGATGACGGTGACGATGGCGGACAAATGAGCATGCAGCAGATGATGGAGCAGATGCAGGAGATGTCGCAGGATCAGCAGCAGCTCAATCAGCAGATCCAGGATTTCATCAACGACATGCAGGGAGAGCGGTTGACACAGGATCATATGGAGCGGCTGGAACAGATGGCCCGGCAGCAAAACCGGATCCGTGAGCAGATGAAAGAGTTGCAACGCAGTGGGGGGCGTGAAGGGGATCGCCTGATGAGTGAAATGGAGCGCCTGGCTGAGGAGATGGAAGATGCTATCAACGACATGCGTGGCGGCTCTACCGACAAGTTGATGGAGGAGCGGCAGCATAACATCCTCTCCCGGATGCTGGAAGTGGAAGAATCCGTGCACAAACGGGATGAAGACGAAGAGCAGCGTCTGGGTAAAACAGCGGAAGAATACGAAGCCCGTGAAGTTCCTGAACTGACCATGGAAGAGTTGAGACAGAAAATTCGCTCCGGAGCAGATCAGACGCATTATACCCGCTTCCGGGACGACTACCGCCGGTTGATCGAACGCTATTTTCAGCTTATGGAAGAGACGCTTGAAGAGCCTGAGCGGTTTTGATCGATAATTTTCCTGTAGGCTTCCAGTACGCCGTGCGTTGCCTCACCTTTCATTACACAGGCCTGTCTCCGAACCGCCTCAATAGCATTGGCCGGTGCAAAGGGCATTCCCACCCAATCCAGGGCTTTCAAATCACCAGTAGAGTCGCCGATATACGCTACCTCATTCGCCGTGACATCATGGCGCTCTGCAAAAATTTGCAAACCTGACGCTTTATTACAGGTTTTAGCAATAATATTTACCGAAATACTGGTGCTATGAACCTCAAATTCAGGAAATTCATCATTGATCATTCGGGTGGAAATCTCAAATATTTTTTTGATCTCATTCAGATCGATATGGACAATCCCAACATCCGTACGCTTGGAAAACTCAAACACCGCATTTGGAAACTGCGGAAGAACGTCCCGGACAAACCACTTCCTTATTTCAGCTGATTTCCGCTCGATGTCTTCGGTAAAATTAGGCGACCATACCAATTTGTTGCTGACCGGATGATAGAAACCGCCACCACTTTCGAAAATAATGGTATTGTGAATACCCAGCCATTGAGCAGCCGCTTCAGCATACGGTAACGGCCGGCCTGTACACAAACTAAGCGCCGGGATGTGCTTTTCCTGCCCACTACGCATCTGAAGCGCACGAATTGATGAGATTGCATCCCAATCGGGGGAATGAAACGGATAAGTAAGGCAGCCGTCCATATCCAACACAAAATATTTGATCATGTCTGCTTTTTTATAACTTATTGATTTCTCATTCTAATTATCTATTGTGGCAGAGGCACTTTTCCCTTCAATTATTTGAAGAATATCTATCATGATGGCTGCCTGTATCCCGGGAGCAACAGAGAGATGACAAAACAGAGTACACTTAAAATAGCCGGATAGTGATACCGGTTTTGATACCTTGTGATTTCCTCGGAAGCAAATAAACTGCGGTCCAGATAATCCAGTTGGCGGATAAATCCCTCTATATTGTGAGCGGTCCGGGATATCTGATAGTACTGTCCACCCGACATTGATGCCATTTCACGCAACTTTTCGGACTCAAGCCGGGTCGTCACTATGCGTCCTGAACGATCCCTGTGATAATTTTCGAAACGCTCGGTTTCGGCATCGGTCAACCGTATGTTTCCACCTTCTTCGGTACCGACACCCACCGTATAGATGTAGACTCCCATATCCAGAAGTTCTCGCAGAGATGCCTCATACTGATCAGAATGATCTTCTCCATCTGAAAACAATAACAATACCCGGGCGGGTTCCGCAGCCCCTTGCCGCCCCGAACTGCCTCCATTCCGGCCGGAAGACCCGAATGCCGACACAGCCTCCCGGAACAGCACATTGAAGTCAGTGGTAGTTGAAGGCATTATATCGGTATCCGCGATATCCAGAAACATCCGGAACGCAGAATAGTCAGTGGTGAGCGGGCAGTGAAGCATTGCGTGTCCGGTAAAAACGATCAACCCTACCCGGTCGTTTTCGAGATTATCCAGCACACGACTTATCTCGAATTTCGCTTTTTCAAGCCGGTTGGGACGGACATCTTCGGCTTTCATACTTTTCGACAGATCAATTGCCACGATCAAATCCAGTTGCTCGCGTTGTATCTCTCGTATCTCGGTACCGATTTTTGGTCCGGCCAGTGCTATAATCAGGAAAAATAATCCGGCATAAAACAGCCCTTCCCGGGCACGGATGGCTGCGGGAATTGGATGATTCTGGAGCCTGTTAAAAAGGGCATCGGAGAAATAGTGTTCCCTCCGTGTGCGAATACGGTGCGACAGGTAACGGTTCAGTCCGAATATCACGGGAAGGAGCAGTAACAACCAAAATAAGCCGGGGGATTCCCAAATCATTTATCTACCAGCACAATTTGTATATCCATAAGATTATTACCAGTAACGCCCGTAATGAGTAATCCGTCTACTTGATTGAAGAAATTCCAGGAGTCGTTGTTTTTCAGGTACGATTCCGGATCAACGCCTTTTTTACGAGCATTTAGTCCGGTTTGGGCATTTCCAATAGCACCGGCGGCATTGGTTTCACCATCCCGCCCGTCGGTGCCACCGCTTAAAAATGTAATGTAATGCTGACCTTCCAGGGCTATCACGGCGCTCAGCACCATCTCCTGATTTCGTCCTCCTTTGCCGTCACCCTTAACCGTAACCGTTGATTCACCGTAATATATTAAAGCCGCAGGTTTGGGTACCGGCTGATCCCTGACCAGCACAACGACCGCTTCTTCAGCAATTTTCTTGGAGATTTTCCGGGCTTCCCCGGTCAAAAAACCTTCGTTCACCTTTGCATTGTAGCCAAGCGATGCTGCTTCTTGCCTGATCGCCTCGGCCACTTTTTCTGCGCTTGCGAGTATGTTGAAGCAGGTTTTATACTCATATCTGTCTGTTTCAGTCAGCCGGTCTGCGTCGTCCTTCTGTCGTTTCATTTCTTTTTCCAAAAACCGGATAATCGCAGAAGGAATTTTTTTATCGATATGATATTCCCTCATCAACGCAAGTGCCTCTGCCGCCGGAACCGGATCATCGACCAATGGTCCGCTACCGATCACCGCAGGATCGTTGCCGGGCATCTGATGCTCGAGGTCAGAAGGCAGGTCAGGATTCTTTCAAGCGTCGAGGGATTGAAGCAGATGGCTACCTTCCCGTTCGGATTTATGCGGGAGCTGAAAAAAGAACACAGGATAG
>SLQC01000274.1 GCA_007131625.1 Balneolales bacterium
ACCGGTACTTCCAAGTATTAGAATTCCGTTTCCGGCCTGCTCCTGTTCCCGGAGAAGTTGTTCCATACTACTGAGATCCGGCTCGCCCGACGCTGTCAACGGCGTGATCATTGCGGTCCATAAGGGGTTATTAATTTGATTGGTATTCATCGTATTACGTATTTATTGGAGGGTATGGCTTATGATAAGTTATTATCTCATTTGATATTCTGCTAACGTTTTTGACTTCCGGCTTCCCGGAGTTTGTACAGAGCGATCCGGCGGAGATCATGCAGGCCGGGCCCCATATCACTGCCGGAATCGAGTACATGCCGTGCCGTCCAGAGAGCACCGGATGCAAATATCTGCCGGTCACGGGCGGAATGCGATAAAGTGATCTGCTCAAAAGAAGTATTGAATGTGAGGGTGTGTTCTCCGACCACATCGCCGGTACGCTCGGATGTGATATCGACAGGCATGTTCAACCACTCTTTCCATGCAAGTGCTGTACCGCTGGGTGCGTCTTTCTTCCCGGTGTGATGCACCTCATGCAGGGAGAAAGAAAAATCGTCATACAGTGTCCCGGCCAGGCCAAGAACCTTGATCATCTCATGAATCAAATTCATGCCGAGACTGAAATTGTCGGCATGGACCCAAATCAGGTTACTATCCTTCAGTTGAGTGGAAAAGGTTTCCCTGCCTCCAGGCCAATCAAACCCGGTGGAACCAGTCACAACCGGGATTCCGGAAACTTTCAGCTCGGGTATGGCTTCGAGAAACGCATCTCCGGGAAGAAAACTGATGATGACATCATGACCTGACAGGCGTGTTCGCTCCGGTGGATTCTCACGGTCAAACACCGTTACCGATAACCCGGGGCTGTTCCGGATCAACCGGAGTAATTCTCCGCCGGTTTTACCTTTGCCGAGTAATGCAATTTTCATGTGTTTAAAATATATAAATCATAAGGTCAAATGGAGCACCAATGATTTAAAGTCATGATTGTGTGCTGATATTTCAGCATGAGTGTTTCATGAATGTTGATTCAATCTTGCGAGTGTTCGTTGTGATGCCAGTATTAAACCGGTTCGCTGGTTATTTTTAAGTTTCACGAACCTGTCGAGTTTTACCAGACACTGCGTATCAGCGAAAACGTGGAGGCGGGCTAAAAGCGAATCGCTGATCTGAGATAAGATTCACTCCTAAAGTGCTCCACGACAGCTCACTACAGAGTCTGCGTGACAGTTCCAGGGATTCAGCCCGTGGATCCAACATCGACAGGAGGCCGTACTCCTGCTTTGCTTCGGCAAACACCCCCTGGCTGTTGGTCAATGGTAAATCCACGTATGTGGACCGGCACCTCGCGACAGTTACCTGGTGTCTGCACCTCTTCAGGTTATTTTTATACAACTGAGAGTTCAAATAAACAAAAAACAGTTTCATCAACAGGGATCGTTTTGCGGGGTGATTCCTGTTACAGAAGCAACACCCGGTAAAAAGATATCCGGCCGGCATAGCAGCACCCGATCTCAAGCTCCCCTCAAAGCAATGATCAACGGTTATGTACATACCACGCGGCCGGAATATCCCTTTCAATGAAAGAACAACGATCTCCGGTTATCCATGCGATTGAGAAACCGGAAATCATACTGCCGAATGAATACGATCGTGGATTACGACACTTGACTCACCCGGCGATAAATTAATATTTCAATGATCAAATTCGTACATTCGTAAACGAACATTCAGCAAAAAACAAAAATACATGTATCAGGGGCATCACAACGATTCATTGATGGGCTATGAAGCGGAATTGCTTATTACCGATGTAAGTAAAAAGCACCCCACAAGCAGGCCTGCAATGAATCTGTGTGACAGTACCCGGGATTCAACCCGGAATACCAGTACCCCGTGTGGTCAGTCATACGAAGTATTTCGGCAAAACACCCCTGTTCCGTCGGTCTGCAGTTACTTCTGACACCTCGCGACAGCTGACTGGCGTTTGCACCTCTTCTACATTACAAAATGTATGAATTATAATTACTAAGTCAAAAAACAAATTTCCCTGAAGGTGACTATTTTCTTGTAAAAGACAACGGAAGAATGGGACATATAGAGGTCCTGTCTCGCTCCAAGATGTATTTATCTTATAACCGAAATCATCTTCATTATTCATAGAATGCCAAACGATACCCTGTCTTTTTCCTCCCGAAACCTGCTTTTGCTTTCGGCCGGGTCAGCCCTGTTCTATTTGTTTTTGACCTTATTGATACTGCGGTATTTTCATGACGCACCTGCCGCATCCCTGTTTCATCACGGTTTTGGGATACCGGCACAACTGGGGATCGGTATAGTCGGCGGCCTGGCCGGTGCACTGTTCATCGGATATGTGATGTTCCATACAACGATGTCGGACATCCTGCACGATTACCGCATCATCGAGCTTCTTGGTGATATGCGCATGAACGGTTTCGATCGCATACAAATCTCTCTTTTCGCCGGTGCCGGAGAAGAATTGCTATTTCGCGGGGCATTGCAGCCGCTGCTTGGAATATGGATAACCTCGGCGATTTTTGTAGCTGTTCACGGATATTTCAAATTCACTTCGATCCGCCATGTCATATTCGGCGCCACTATGTTCGGCTTGAGTGTCGGCCTCGGCATTTTGTTTGAATGGGCCGGATTGATCGCAGCCATGACCGCTCATGCAGTTTATGATGTAGTCATGCTACAGGTTGGGAATAAATGCGGATTCGGCAAAAACTCTCCGAAGACTCTTTGAATATCCGGGATAAAAAAAACGTGATTCAAACCGGCGATTCAATCCGTAATCAGATTTCCTGAGCTGAATATGCAAATAGTTTGCGTAATAAACCGATCACAAGTTTCCATCAAGCCGCACCTGAATAATTTTCATATCGTCGGTGAAAGTCCAGGCCGGAATCCGGATCTCAATCCTTTTTAAATCCGTGTACGACATATCCAGCTCCATGGGTGGAGGATCCAGAGCTACAACAGATACACCAAGCTGTTCCGGTGAAAGGATCTGCAGTCTGAGCTGATGTCCGTCCTGTTCAAGCAGGGCTCCATCCGGTGTCGGAATCACTGTTGCTGTGGTTATCATCTGCCAGGTAACGCTTTTCGTCTGGTGTCCAGCTTCCAGACTGTCGGTGATGACAATGGATCTCGGACCATCCAGCAGGAAATTTCGAGAAGCTCCGGCAAGCTGACCCTGAAAAATATCGGTCAGATCAAATGTAACCCCGGGCTGTCGATCGTCAGTGCCGTCACTGAAATCAGTAATGGGTGCAAACCCATTTACATTATGCAGCGCATCGTTTGCGGTAAGTGTACTATGACCTTTGTTGTTTTTCGAAAGTAAAGTCCAGCGGTCCGAATCCTGATGTTCGCCCCAAATATGAAAACGAGCCTGTTCCAATTGCCCATATCCCTGGTTGCCCATGTCAATTGACCAACGCACACCATCCAGTTCAAAGACAAAGCTGCCGGCATCCATATGACCGTGATGCAATTTGGCGCGTCCTCCTTTGGTCGCAAGATAGAACTGGTACGGATTTCGTTCCGTCTCTTGCTTCGGTTCGTAACGGGAGGTATCTGTTGAGCTTCGATCCGATCTGCGGGTAGAAGCTCGGTTTGATCTGTTGTCCGGATCAAAACCTTCCCTGAAGATAGCCACGGGTTGCTTGCCTCTGCCACGCCAATACTGTGGCAGCGGTTCGAACGTGCCTGGCTCATATTGGGAAAGCCAGACCAGCGAGGATGCTCCGAACCTGCTTCGACTTCGCGGATCATCGGGATCCGCCTTAAAATACGATTCGTCAAAATAGAGTGGATTTCCGGTTTTTGCAGCAAACCATACGAGTACCTCCGCTGCCTGAGCGCGATTGAACCACGCTGTACTCACACTTCCCACCCCCCTATCTCCGATCAGATTGCTTCCGGTATCAAAATAATTAAAAAACTCTCCCGATGGAGCCACGAGCATCAAGCGATAAACTGCACTTTCCAGAAATCCGGGGTATTCGGCAATACCAAAATCGGTCCCAAAAGCTGATTTCAGCATGGAGGCAGTCAGGATTTGGTACGCCGTACCGTATTCCCAGTAGGTCGCACCTTCGGGATAATTGCCATCAGGGCCGTAATCTTCCAGGATCAGGTTCATTTTATCCAGTGCACGATGAATGGTTCTAGCCGCCAGTTCAGGCTCATCTTCTGCGATGGCGATCGAAGCGGCGATAAGTCCGCCGTGAACCACCTGATTCCAGTTATTGGTAACATCCACCCACCAGTTCATATCCAATGCACCGGGATGCCCGCCCCAGTCCATAGGATCAAGTTCCGGCCTGTAGACATCTCGTTTTCCCATATAACTCGGCTTGATTCCCTTTTCAATGAGAGCGTTTTTGGCCATGATCACAGTGGATTCCGGCAGATCCCCGCCGACCCAGTCGAGCGTTATCGCAACAGCAAGCGACATTTCACCGGCGTCCAGGTAGTGAGACGGATTCCAGTCAGAGAAAGCACTTATATTTCTCAATTCCCGGTTAATCCGGTTCAGAATATCGGAATCCTGCTCTATGCGGTAGACCATGGACAAGGTGGTCAGCCGGCTTACCATTGTTCGGGAAACAGTGAGTAACCGCATCCCACCTCTTAGCTGCCGTTCCAGCAAGGGTTGATCCAGGATTGCGTAGGCATCCCTTCTAAGCGCTTCATAAAATGACTGAACAAGTGGATCATTTTCAATTTTATCCTTCAAATGCTTTTCCGTATCGAGAGTCAGAATCAAGCGGGGCGATTCCTGTTTCAGCTGATCCTTCAGATATTCAGGAGTGATGGGATTATCCAGACGCCAAGAGCCATCCAGGGGGCCGGCATGTAGCTGAACCGGATTATAAAAACTTGAAAAAAGAAAAAAAACAACCCAACCGGATATTTTTACGTTCATTGTACCCAGAGTTTTTTGAGTTTTCGAGTTGGTATTTGGTCTTGGAAACAAGGTCATCCGACTGATTTGAATTATACGGATTTCATTGATGCAATTCACATGATGTCAATAATTTTTTGACACAATTGAAAGCAAATGCACTTACGGCAATTCTCTTAATTTCAAGTTTCGAAACCAGATGCTATCACCATGATCCTACAAAATGATAGATGCACTCTCATGTCTTTTGTCAAACTCCTCAATGTCGGCCCACTTGATAGCAGCAAGTGCCAAGTCCAGACCAGGTGAATTCAACTCACAGGTGAGAACACGCTCACCATAGAGTCAGTGTTCTCCATGATTACCATCAAATACAATCCGTCTGGTATTCCACTCACCAAACGCCGGTAAATCATATTCCCAGAGAATTTCTCCGGTCTCTTTGTCGATAGCTCGAAACTTTTCATCATGAGTGGCTCCGATAAATACCAGCCCGCCGGACGGCATCATCACCCCTTTCTCATGTTAACCTTTAGAAAACTATATCTTATCTGTTTTGTAATTCATAAATTCAGAGAAGCTTATCATTCTGCACTCATTACTATGCAAGCAATGAATCATGATTAAAGTCAATTGTTATCACATTTTCAGTGTGATTGTACTGTTGTTACTATTGTCACTTCCTGTTTCCGGTGTTAAAGGACAAGCACATCCCGATCATGCTGTATTAACCGTCAAAAAAGACCGTATCGCTCAATCCCGGATTGAACAGCGATTGGATGAACTTGGTGGTCGGATAGCCGTTAAAGCAGGAAACATCTGGGTTGTACGTATTCCAGAGACAGCAGATGATTGGCTAAGTGAAGAGCCGGAAGTGATGCAACTGATTCGTGATCATCCTGTTTATGACGATACACGGATGAATAAAACATTTTCTGTTGCCGGGAAACTTGCCATGAAAGGAGGCTTCGACCTGTATGAGGGGCAGATTGACTCATTGTTTTTCAAGGAAAGCTGTCTGATAGATGAAAATGACAGTAACCACCGTCACGGAATGTCCCAATTGGAAGATGATGATGAGCCGGGAACCAGCGATGAGATGAGAGGGACTACTGCCGTAGCTGTTTTTTTCTTCAACAATACCGGTGACACTGATCCGATTGCTTTTGAATGGACGGATGGGCTTGTTGATTCGGTTTATGCAAACGTCATACAAAACCTGACATGGTGGACAGACCGGGCTGAAGAATATGATGTTGATAAAAAGTTTGAACTTGTTCCGTTTTGGCCTGATCATGAAGCAAATCAGCTCCCATACGATCCTACATTGCATCAACGTAACGATGCCATGCGTGATATCATGAAAAACCTGGGTTATGATCAATACTTTGACAGCATTGAACCAAACGCCTTCAGAAATGACCAGAGAGTCTTTTTGAATGACCTCCGTGACAGCCTGGATACTGATTGGGCATTTATGATAAACATTATCGCAGGAGCACAACCGTTCAGAAGTACTGCTGTTCTGTTCGGGCCTTATACAAATCTATGGTACGGTCATGCCATGCAAAGATTGATCACCGCTCACGAGGTGGGGCATATTTATGGTCTCCGGGATGAATACGCATCGGTGGCCCATTTTACTCGCAATCACAAACTGCGTGGTGTAAAAAACAAGAATGCAGACTTTCGAAATCCAAGCAGTATTCCCTGTATTATGAAACATAACTGGGGGTTATGTTCCTACACCGTTGCGCAACTGGGATGGATTAATGAACCGAATATTCACAAAATTCAGACCGAACCCGAAGATGCTCTCTTTACAGTTCAATATAAACGGCTTGATACCGGTGAATTGCAATCTACTACGTATCGTCTGCGAGGTGATACAGGGATGCCGTGGACGTACCATACACACCCATATCTCTTCGGTGCCTCACACACTACTTTTGAAGGGTATATCTATGATGATCCTGTATGGGACATATCCGGTCAGAAGTCAGCAAATTTTCTTGTACAGAATGAGACACCCGGAACGATAAGCGTATCCTATAACTTTACCGGTGAAAAAACGGATTATGACTGGACCCATCTCAGAAGTGATAAAGTGACCCCGGGTTATATGATTGTGGATACACATATGCGTGAGGATGGGTTGATGGCATTTTCGTCGAATTCAGGTATATCAGTCTGGGATGGTGAAAAACGAATCTTGTTCGATTTACCACCGGCCGACAGAGATGTAGACATGATGTATCTGAGATTCGGAAGAAGTATTGCAGAAGGTCCTGACGGAAATCTTTATTTCGCTATGGACGGTGGTGAAATTTTTGTTTGGAAGGGTAACGATAACAAGGTAGACGTCATCCATTATCCCGGTTTCCCTCAAAAAAGAGAAGATTTTATTACTGTTGAAGTTGACTCGGACAGGGTGCTTTGGGCGGCTGCAGATGATGAGTCGGGTCTACATCGCTATGAAATTGATTCCGGGCAACAACAGATCCTGAACGCTACCAATACGGGACTTTTAGCTGATAACATCCGGAATCTCACTGTTGATGATGAAGATAACATTTGGATGGTTTTCGGAACCTGGGGGCGCAGCCGTGGTGACGGTGGCAGCCTGCAGATGTACAATCCGGAACATGACGAGTGGGAAAAACATACCTCCCAACTACCGGGCAATTCAGCAGTTCGTGTTAAAAAACTCGCTGACCGTTCTATCGGTGTAGTTACAACAGAAGGAGTATCCATTTTTGACGGCAATAATTGGGACCATTTATCAGTGCCGGGAAGTGGTCTGAGAGACTTTGATATAAATAAAGAAGGAACGATCTATGTGGGAACCTTGTCCGGACTCTTCAGGAAAGACAATGAGGGAGTTTGGGAGGAGTATAATGTTGAAAACAGTGAATTAACAAGCAACTCTTTGTCATCGGTGAATGTTGGCCCCGAAGGACATGTTTTGTTAGGCACAACAAACCGGGGTGTGACCATGCTGTCACCAACGGACCTGATCAAGACTATGGTTTCCGGGGAACCGATACCAAAGCATGTTGAACTCCATCAAAACTACCCCAACCCGTTCAACCCGGTTACAGAGATCCGTTTTCAGTTACCGGTAAACAGTGATGTGCGGTTGGAGGTGTTTGACATAACCGGACAAAAAGTAACCATCCTGGTGAATGAACTGGTACCGGCCGGCACCCATAAGGTAACATTTGACGCCTCGGAGTTATCAAGCGGCGTGTATATCTACCGATTGATGGCTGATGAAATTTCGTTGACTCATAAAATGACATTAATCAAATAAGGAAATAATACCAAATGACCACTTGAACGCAGTCAAAGAATGTAATTGGTCCCATGCCGGATGTGCCTTCCATTGTTGTTATCGTAAACCCTGATTCCCGCAGATTTCGGCGTGGTAATCATGAGTCGATTTTAAGAAAACTGTTTGAGCAAAAGGGTATTCCGGTCGACATTCGCCGTTCACAGAACTTATGGCATGCCCGGGAAATGGCCGGAGAGGCGGCGAGGAACTGCAATCTGGTTGTCGCTGCCGGCGGAGACGGCACCGTGCGTTATCTGGCCTGTGAGTTACGCGGTGCCGAAGCCGTACTCGGTGTCCTGCCCATGGGCAGCGGCAACGACCTCTGCACGGCGCTCGAAATTCCATACCAATTGGACCGGGCTGTTGATATATTGCGTGACGGCAGGTGCCGGAAAATGGATTTCGGTATGATTAAGGGATATGATGGTTTTGTAAATACACTGGGCATCGGATTTGATGGTTTAGTGGGATATGAGGCCGGGCGAATCAGAAGCCTGAGAGGCATGCTGAAATATACCTGGGTAACGCTGAAACACATTTTCAGTTACCGGTCCAGTATCATGACTATCACTTTGGACGGCAAAGTAATCCGTGATTGCATGTTGATGGTGACCATCGCGAACGGCCCGATGGAAGGAGGCGGAATCCGGGTAGCTCCCTCTGCCGATCCTTTTGACGGATTCCTGGATGTGGTGATGATCCGGGATTTGAATATGATTCGCCGGATCATTCTTTTTCTGCGCATTCTGATCGGACTGCCGCCGGGACCACCGGTGATGGAAAGCCGGAAAGTACGCTCCATTTCTGTTCAGTCCGAATCGCCCGTCTATGCCCACGCCGACGGTGAATTACTTGACAAGGAACTGACCTCGCTGGAAGTGCATGTCGAACCACAATCCGTGCAAGTGATGACCGGCCCATATCTCAAATCGATCAAGTAATGAGCGGCTCAGAACTCCAGGCCAGCGCCACCGTACCTTTTGTACCATGTGATCAGCATCGCAAACCTTTCCCGGTTCCACTTCTGCCTGTCACCTCGTCTGTTGAGCCAGTTGTGCAGTAATCGCTTGACTTGCTCAAAACAGGAGTCCAGGCCGGGACCGTTAAAAGTCACCCCATAGTAACTGTAAGGATACTATCTCCTATGGTCATATGAACCAAACTTAAAACAATATCATTTTCCCGCACTTAACACCATTAATCAGGACTTATTCAAGTAGATGCAGTTTTCCCAACTGCTTATGTAAAGCATTACAACTTTTCAGCGGCTCTTTTTTTATGCTCAATCTTCAGCTAAATTGAGAACTATCAATTTTTACCGATTCCAAAATGCCGCTGCCGGTTTAGCACGAATCCTAAACAGAGCGGTAACCATCCTACCAAAAGTTAAAAATGTACACGTAATATTCACTTTTCCCCTGGTATTTACAGGGACATATGTAAATTAATGGAGAATAATACACATGGCAGAAAATAACCTTGTCTACCGCGGTAAGTCGAAAGATGTTTATAATATAACAGAAGGATCTTTTTCGGGTAAGTATCGACTTGTATTTAAAGATGAAGCAACAGGCTACATAGAAAATGAAAAAGCTGTCTTTGATCCCGGATATGATACTGTTGTCGGCAAGATTCCTGGTAAAGGTGCAATTGCTTGCAGGTTTGCCACACATTTCTTTAAACTGCTGAAAGAAAAGGGCATCCCTTCGCATTATATTGATACAATCAAAGATAATGAAATGATTGTGGAACCAGCCACCCCGCTAAGCATGGCGGTGGAATCACCGGAATTTCCCGGATCAGCTCCGTTAATGAACCTTGAATTCACCTGGAGAAATAACGCAACCGGGAGTTTTTGGAGAAGGTACCCTTTTGTGAGACCTTGTAAGAATCTTCACAAAATAGTTGAAGCATGGACCAAGGGAGATCACGACATACTCATTACTCTGGAAGCATTGGAAGAAACAGGAGCTATGAGTAAAGAGGAGATTGCCCAAAGCGTTGAACTTGTGAAGAACATAGCTGAAATCGTTTCTCAGGAATTTGAATCAAAAAATCTCCATGTTATAGATGGAAAGTTCGAATTAGGCAGATTGAAATACGGGGATGGGAAAATTGTGATCATCGACGAAATATCCCCAGATGTATTACGTGTATGCAAAGGATATTCTCCAGATAAAAGTGGCAACTGCACAGTACATGAACAATGTGCAGTAACGAACTTCTCTGATGGTAAGAGGACAATTAAAAATAAAAAACAGGTCTCCGCTGCTGAATTCATTACTATTTTTCTATAGTAAATTTGCCTTGAACATTTTCACTATCCATAGTGTACATATTTGCTTGATCAAACCTACTGTGATCGGTAATAAGTCTTACCTAAATTGAGCGATTTTGCGGAAAAAAATAAGAAGATAGCTTGTGCATCTTCCTGATAATGCGTAATTTACAAGATATATAATCAAACAACAAAACATCACCATTCAGGTGCACAAG
>SLQC01000070.1 GCA_007131625.1 Balneolales bacterium
ACTGTTTTTTTTTATTTTGTGTGGCAGTATTTTGCTTGCAACCTGGTTGTTTGAGGTAACAACCGGGACCGATCGTCATTCACTGGTGCCGCTCTACTCATTGTCCTATTTTTTCGGCGGTTACTATGCTTTTCTGGACATGACCCGCAGTCTAAGACGGCGGCAGTTTGATATCGATTTTCTCATGCTGGTGGCTGCATCCGGTGCAGCCATGCTCGGCGCCTGGGCCGAAGGGGCGCTTTTGCTCTTTTTGTTCAGTCTCGGACACGCCCTGGAAAACTACGCAATGGGTCGGGCCAGGAAAGCGATTCAGGCTCTGTCAAATCTGGCCCCGACGGTTGCCATGGTCAAACGCGGCGGCAATGAGTTTCAGATTCCGGTTGAAGAGCTGATGCCGGGTGATATCGTCATCGCCCGGTCAGGTGAACGGTTTCCATCCGACGGGTTTGTTTTGAAAGGCCAAAGCAGCGTTGACCAGGCTCCGATAACCGGTGAAAGTGTACCGGTCGACAAATTTCCGGTCGATTCCGCAGAAGCTTGCAGAAAGAATACCGCTGAAATAGGTCCGGAACACAGGATTTTTGCCGGTACTATCAATGGTGACGGTGTGTTGGAAGTGGAAATCACCAACCGGGCTGAAGACAGCACTCTCGCCCGGGTGATCCGGATGGTAAATGAAGCCGAGGCGCAAAAATCTCCCACGCAGCGGTTTGCCGAACAGTTTGAGCGCTATTTTGTACCGGTTATTCTCCTTTTTGTTTCACTTTTGCATTTCGCCTGGATGGTGCTGGATGAACCGTTCGCCGATTCATTCTATCGGGCCATGGCTGTACTGGTGGCGGCAAGTCCTTGTGCTCTGGCTATATCGACGCCAAGTGCAATTCTGAGCGGTGTTGCCCGGGCGGCAAAACTGGGGGTGCTGGTCAAGGGTGGCCGTCCTCTCGAACAACTGGGCGGACTCCGGGCGATGGCTTTCGATAAAACCGGAACACTGACCGAAGGACTGCCGAAGGTGACCGATGTCATTCCTTTAAACGGACTTGATTCTTCCGGATTGATGCAATTGGCGGTTGCAATGGAGCAGCGCAGTGATCATCCCCTGGCTCGTGCAGTTGTTCGTGACGGGAAGAAATGGCTCCGGAACGACCCGGTACCGGAAGCGTCCGATGTAACTATGGTCACCGGTAAAGGCATCACCGGTTCAATCGGTGGAAAAGTGGTGATGATTGGACAGGAGAAACTTTTTAACGGTGAGTTACCGGACGGGCTAAAACAGCGGATTTCCACACTGCATGACCAGGGTCGAACCATTGTCCTGGTTCAGGAAGATGGTGTTTTTGCCGGGATTATCGGCCTGATGGACATGCCGCGGCCGGCAGCAAATGGAGTTATCAGGAATCTGAGGGAGATGGGAATTCACAGATTGATCATGCTTTCAGGTGATCATCAGCGCGTAGCTGAGTCGATCGGAAAGCAAGTGGGTGTCGATGAGTCGTGGGGTGATCTGCTACCGGAGCACAAAGTGGGTGCCATTCGGAAATTGCTGGAGGAAGAGCACGAAGTGGCGATGGTGGGTGACGGAGTCAATGACGCCCCGGCGATGGCACATGCCACAGTTGGCATCGCCATGGGAGCGGCCGGATCGGACGTCGCCCTGGAAACAGCCGACGTTGCCCTTATGGCCGATGATCTTGGTAAACTGCCGGTTGCTGTCGGACTCAGCCGGCGCACCCGGCAGATTATCCGGCAGAATATTTTTATCAGTCTCGGAATGATCGCTTTCCTGGTTCCCTTCGCCCTGCTCGGATATGCCGGAATGGGACTGGCCGTATTGCTTCACGAAGGCTCTACCTTGGTTGTAGTTCTGAATGCTTTGCGTCTGCTGGGTTATAATCATCCCGGAATTCAGCCGGACAGCGCCTCTTTTACGATGGCCACCGCCTCCTCCTGAATACGTTTCAGATGAAGCTTGTCCCGAAAACTCTCTGCATAAATTTTGTAGATATCTTCAGTTCCTGACGGCCGCGCCGCAAACCAGCCATTTTCAGTCACCACTTTGAGTCCACCCAGCGCTGCATCATTGGCCGGAGCTCGCGTCAGTTTCTGCAGAATGGGTTCCCCGGCCAGTGAATCCGCTTTGACCTGTTCGGGAGAGAGCGAAGCAAGAACCTTTTTTTCATCCGGACTTGCCGGTGCGTCAATACGATCATAAACCGGACTTCCGAATGTTTTTTCAAGGTTCTTATAATGTTCCGCCGGATCTTTCCCGGTTTTGGCCGTGATCTCCGCAGCCAGAAGATTGAGGATGATCCCTTCCTTGTCAGTTGACCAGGCGGTGCCGTCAAACCGCAGAAATGAGGCACCGGCACTTTCTTCGCCGCCGAAACCATACGAACCGTCGAGAAGTCCGTCCACAAACCATTTGAAACCGACCGGCACCTCTGCCAGTTTCCGATCCAGCGAATTCGCCACACGATCGATCATGCTGCTGGAGACGAGTGTTTTTCCAATGGCCGCATCCGTTCGCCATTTCAGACGGTTACGGAAGAGGTAGTTGATTGCAACAGCCAGATAGTGATTCGGATTCATCAATCCCGCGCTTCGCGTCACGATACCATGGCGGTCGAAATCCGGATCATTACCAAACGCAATATCAAATTTGTCTTTAAGCCCGATCAGCCCGGCCATAGCATACGGTGAGGAGCAGTCCATCCGGATCTTCCCGTCCCGGTCGACCGTCATAAATGCAAAACGGGGGTCGACTTCCGGATTCACAATATCAATGTTCAGATCGTACTCCCGCGCAATGGGCTCCCAATACTTCACGCCGGCGCCGCCCATAGGATCTACCCCGATACGAAGTCCGGATTTTCGGATAGCCTCCATGTCCACCACATTCCTGAGGTCTTTAACATAGGAATCAACAAAATCATATTCCGATACGTGATCCTTCTTCAATGCCTGTTCAAACGGGAGACGCCGAATATTTTTCAAATCGCCGGCAAGAATACGGTTGGCATCATCCTGAATCTCTGTTGTGATATTGGTGCCGGCTGGTCCGCCGGAGGGTGGGTTGTATTTGAATCCACCGTCGCCCGGTGGATTGTGAGACGGGGTGATTACGATGCCGTCAGCCTTGCTCCCGCCACTGCTGCGGTTCCATCCCAGTATGGCATGTGAAATCACCGGTGTGGGGGTGTATCCGAAACCGGCCTGATAACGAACTGTGATGTCGTTTGCCGCTAAAACCTCAATGGCGGTGATGAGCGCCGGTTCCGACAAGGCATGAGTGTCCATTCCGATAAAAAGCGGCCCGTTGATGCCCGCTGATTTTCGATAGTTGGCAAGTGCCTGCGTGGTAGCCAGAATGTGCGCCTCATTGAACGTGTGTTTGAGAGACGAGCCCCGGTGTCCGGAAGTACCGAACTGCACCTGGTGCACCGGGTTGTCGGGATCCGGCCGGTATGTGAAATAGGCGGCAACCAGGCGGGGAATGTTATCGAGAATTTCGTGAGGTGCTTTTTTTCCGGAAAGTTCGTGTATGGCCATACGATTCCTGTTGGACTTTACGTATATAGATTTGTATATTTGTTACCAGCAATGAGAATGATAACCCTAAGATCCATTGTAACCGTGTTAAAATCAATTCATATTATTGTCATCGGCGTTATTTTAGGAGCAGCTGGCGGATTTGCCTATTGGTTTTATATTGGCTGTAATACCGGGTCGTGTCCCATAACCTCCATCTGGTATCATTCCACCGTTTATGGTGCACTTATGGGAGGTCTTGCAGTCAGTATCTTTCGGCGGGACGGGAAAGGCGAGTCAAAATCGAAGCAAGAATAGCAGTCTGCGCGCTTTTACATCTATCTCCATGTAGCGATATTTGATTGATTAATCCCAGGTCGTCTTTTCTTTTACTCCTCTCTTTGACTCCCTCTCTTTTACACTGCATCAGTTCAACATCAGCTCGTCTATCGGCTTACCTTCGACATGTAATAACCAAAAAAGCACGCGTGATTTGACTTCAGGTTTGTGCTATATTTCGGGATGAACTCGAAACAATCTGATAAATCGGTAAAAATTGTTAAAAAAGCGGAACGGCCAGTAAGGAACAGCTTGCCCGAAAATGTGAAAAGGCTGGTGATCAAGGTGGGCAGCCGGGTATTGGTGGATGATCTCGGACAGCCTGATCTCAGACAGCTCACACGCCTGACATCGCAAGTCACCTCACTGCAGAAAAAGAATTACGAAGTGATCCTTGTCTCTTCCGGTGCGATTGCTGCCGGTGTTCAGGCGCTTGGGTGGCCGCAGCGCCCGACCAATTTGCCCGATCTTCAGATGGCTGCCGCAGTTGGTCAGGGAGTGCTGCTAAATCATTATTCCGATCTTTTCTCTCGTCAGGGATGCCGGCTCGGTCAGGTTTTATTGACTCATGGCGATCTCAATGATCGCATTCGTCATCTGAATGCACGCAACACCATCATGGCTATGCTGCGCAACCGCATCATCCCGGTCGTCAATGAAAACGATGTGGTGGCTGTCGATGAAATCCGCTTCGGAGACAACGACTTGCTGGCTGCTATGGTGGCTACACTCGTTGACGCCGACCTTCTGGTTTTGTTGACTACTTCTGACGGGCTTTTCCAGACGGAAAACGGTCGCCTTGTCGAGCGCATCCCGCAATTGGAAAATATCACCGATGAAACGATTTCCTTGGCGCAGGGCAAAGGTAGTGGCTGGTCATCCGGCGGCATGGGATCCAAACTCCAATCTGCCGAACGCGCAATCAGGGCCGGTATCCCGGTGTTCATTGCAAACGGCCACGACGAACAGGTACTGGAACGTCTGCTGAAAGGGGAGGACCTTGGAACGTTGATCACAGGTACATCCCGACAGCAGAAACTGAAAGCACGCAAAAAATGGATCGCCTTTTTTCACCGACCGCAAGGGAGTGTGTATGTCGACAGCGGTGCGAGCAGGGCAATCTGCGAAAAAGGCTTCAGCCTGCTTCCGGTAGGTATTTGTCGGACAGAAGGACGGTTTCGCGCGGGTTCGCTGGTCAATATTCGAACGGAAAACGGCGAAATTATTGCTCGCGGTCTCACATCCTACGACCGGAACGATGTCGAACGGATAATGGGTAAACATTCGTCGGATATCCCTTTTGTGCTGGGAGACCAGCATTATGAGGAGGTCATCCATCGGGATAATATGGTTCTGGCTAAACCGTGAGTTCCGCAGGCTCTATTTCCAACAATTACTTATCTATGGGTAATATGGTACTGGTAAGAGTGATATGGTACTGGTTTGAGTAAATGGTTCTGGTTTGAGTAAATGGGACTGGCCAATTCATGAGTTTTGAATGAACGATTTCCAACAATAATTAATACTATGAGTAAATCTATTAAAGAACAGGTAATGGAACTTGGCCGGCAGGCAAGAATAGCGTCACGAGCGCTGATGGGACTGTCGACCGACGACAAAAATAACATCCTCATTTCTATGGCTGATGTCCTGGAGCGTCATACAGAACTGATTCAGGAAGTGAATGCCGTGGATGTCGCTGAAGCGAAAAAAAACGGACTGTCAGACGCACTGGTGGATCGGCTGGTGCTGAATGATCAACGAATGACTGCGATGATTCAGGGTTTGCGAGATATCGCCAAATTGCCCGACCCGGTCGGTCGTGTGTTGAAGTCATGGGAGAAAGCGAACGGCTTGAAACTTGAGAAAACCGCAGTTCCTATCGGTGTGATCGGAATGATCTACGAATCGCGTCCGAATGTGACAGCCGATGCCGCCGCCCTGTGTCTCAAAGCTTCCAATGCGATAATTTTGCGGGGTGGATCAGAGGCATTGCGGAGCAATCAGGCCATTGCCGAGGCGCTTCAGGAGGGTGGCAGATTGGCGGGACTTCCCGAACATTCGCTGCAACTGGTGCCGATGCGTGATCGCGAGGCGGTGCGGGAACTCATCACCATGGATGAATTCGTTGATGTGCTTATCCCTCGGGGAGGCGAGGGACTGATCCGGGCGATTGCCGAGAATGCTACAGTGCCGGTATTAAAACATTACAAAGGTGTTTGTCATGTTTATGTCGACGCTGAAGCCGATCCCGGAATGGCTCTGGCGATTGTGGAAAACGCAAAATGCCAGCGTCCCGGTGTCTGCAATGCGGCCGAAACACTTCTTGTGGATGCATCTATTGCCGCGGAATGGTTGCCGAAGATGGCAAAGGTGTTGCTATCGCACGGTGTGGAATTGCGGGGGGATGAGCGGGCACTGTCAATTGAACCGAAGATGAAGCCGGCCACGGAAGAGGACTGGTACACGGAGTATCTGGATTTGATCTTGTCCGTTCGGGTTGTGGATGGAATTGAAGAAGCGGTCGAACATATCAATACGTATGGATCCGGGCACTCAGATGCGATGGTTTCGCAAAACCGGGAACGGCAGGACTATTTCGGCCGGATGGTCGATTCTGCCGCGGTCTACATCAACACATCAACCCGTTTTACCGACGGGGCGGAATTCGGGATGGGTGCGGAGATCGGTATCAGTACAGACCGGTTACATGCGCGGGGCCCCGTCGCCCTGGAAGAACTGACAACCTACAAATATGTGGTGAGGGGTGACGGACAGATCAAGGAATAGGTTTTTCAGAGTTCTGAAAAAAAAAGCTATCACCTCAATTTTCGAAAACTTTGGTATGCACGGGCGATCCATTTGCTTTGACTGGAGCATATCCGGCCTGACGCATGGAAAGTTACAACCCTTTCATCAACAATTCGATACAGCGGACCCAGAAGCGCTGGTATTCCTTCCAGAATACGAAGTTGCAGCCCCAGTGAGGTGCCGGATCCGATGTGTAGGCCAGTGTGGTGCCTTTTCCCACCTGCCGTATTACCAGCAGCGGATCTTTCGTCTCTTCGAATCGCATAAGCAATTGGCCCTCATCAACGGGAATGGTCTGGTTATAGCCTAAAATCGGTGGACAAGTACTGAAGTCCAGGCCTTCAAAGCACTTTCTCCCATCCTTGGTAAACTCCGGTGTATATCCCTCGGTTGATTCCTTCAAATCCTCATAATTCAGACATTTCACGGGCATAATGTCAGCCAAGGGTGTCCGGCCCCATCCCCCTTTACCCAACTCACCGGTGAAAGAATACCAACCTCCAAGAAACATCACATGCTTACCGGCATTTACCGCCTCAACGGTCAACCGGATTCGATCCGGGAATGTCAGTATCTTCTCCCCGAATTGTTTACGGTCAAAGAATTCCGAAGCCAGCTGGAACAGTTTTGCTTCCACATCGCTGAATATAATGACATCGTAAGTATCCAAAATATGCTCATACTCACCAGGACCGAGTTTATAAAAATCCCAGGACGGGACCGAGGTCACTTCGTGTTCACCGGTTGATTCCAGAGCATCCTTTAACCATTTCCCATAGTTGAATATCTCCAGACCCTTTGGCGCGATATGAAAAGGAGTTTCATAAAATGAAGGTCCACTAAGGATCGCCCAGTCTCCGACATAATAGACTTTGGACATAACATTTGTTTTAATAATGAGACTTACAAGTTATTGCGAAATGTTATTGCGAAATATCGAACAATAACCGCATTGAATTTTTAATTCGTTCCTCATGAACAATGCGGCATAAATAAAATTACTGCCTGCTGAACGGAATGGTTACGCCCAGCCAGGGTATTCCGATGAATCCACCGCCAACACCAAAGGGATGTAAAATCGCGAAATCGATCGAGAATGTTTCTGGTGCATAACGAATGCCTATCGAACCGAGTGTCTCGAATTCGTCATCGACAGAAATAAAATAATTTTCTGTGATGACATAGTACTTTTGTGAAATCCGTCTCATACCGGCGATGTTAATAACTGGAATGTCACTGAAGCCGTCATTGCCCTGATATCCGAATCCGATACCCAGCGTTACATTATTGTCGCGGCCACCATATGTAGCATTGCCATATACAAGCCCAACTCCGGTCGAGCCTTCGCCAATAACCCCGCCAAGCATTCCGCCCGCAGATACATGTAACTTATCTGTACCCAATGGGAGAGAGTACTTTGGCAGAACCCAGATCGGCAGTGAGCTTACACCAAACAAGAAAATCGGTATAAAACCTGCTCCCATTGAGAATCGATCAGTGATGCCGTAATTGAAGTTATTAAAAAAGATCCACGTATTTTGATAATAACCCGATCCATTGCCAATGGATAAAGCATTAGGTGCGAAAAGATGACGAGTGGCATTGGGATTGGGATACCAGTACCGGCCGTCCCGGAATTGTGCGGACTCAAGTTTGGTGATAGAGGCAATATTATTCCGGCGAATGGTGATTTCACCGACACCTTTCACATCAAGCGTTATGGAATCTTCTTCTTCTCTTACCAGTGTACCTATGATCCTGGTGCCATCAAATGTTCTGACTTCATAAACAGTATCATCGTTTTTGTTATATTCATTGCTTTCATTGCTTTCATTGCTGCTTGCTTGAATTGTCAATGGGAACGGTAATAATATCAATAGGAAGAGTACCCGCTTTAACTTCATCTTTTTAATTTTTCTGAAATATTTCGTCAGAAGGAGCAACCTTGATAAAAAATCATGCACCTGTTTGTCAAAAATATTACTACGTCAATGGTAAATTGCATATGCGTTTTACTGAGCATGCACTTGTACATTTGAAACAAGAGCATTTTGATATCAAATTAGGTAAATTATAAACCACTGTAAATAAGTAATTTAAAATTTACATCAATCGGAGCCAAGTCTCCCGTCCATATCATTCCGCTGTACCTCCGGCTTTAAGGGGAACCGAACGGGAGCATTGTTTCGTGTAGACCGGTAGATAGCGGTGAAAAGTTCTACCGTGCTGCGTCCTGATGTTGCGTCTACCAAGGGCTCTGTGTCGGTTTCAATTGCATGCAAGAAGTCTGTAATCTGGCATTTCATAAAATAGGCTATCGGGTCGATGCGATTAAAAAAAACCGAATCGGAATCTTTCCACTCATCCAGCAGGTTCTCCTCACCGGGAATTGTCCAAAGATCGTTGACCGGGGGTTCCATGATATCGGTCATTCCGGCTATAAACATAGCTCCACCATCGGTTTGAACTCCCACTGATGCTCCATTATCGCCGTGGACATGCACCTTGCCATAAATCCCCGGCTTTTGTGAGTTACTCACCAGAACATTCCCGATGCCCCCATTTTTAAATTTTATAATTGCAACAGCGGTATCGTCTACTTCGATATATGGATGGTTCAGGTTTTTCCATATGCCGTATACCTCTTCGATCTCTCCCATGAACCAGGTCAATAGATCCAGTTGATGAGGGGCCTGATTGACGAGTACGCCGCCTCCTTCCTGCCTCCAGGTTCCCCTCCAGGCATCGGATTCATAATAGTCTCTGTCTCGCCATCCGAGTATGACGGCTGTCCCGAGGACCGGTTTGCCAATTTTTTCGTCCAGGATAGCTTTTTTGACTCTTTTCACAGAGGGGTACCATCTTCGTTGGCTGACTACACCGAGTGTGACGCCTGCATCCCGGCCTGCGATGATCATAGCATCACAATCCTGCAGGGTTGAAGCCAGAGGCTTTTCCACCAGGACATGTGCACCGGCGCCGGCTGCTAATATGGCAGGTTCTTTGTGCCAGGGATGAGGGGTGCAGACAATTACCAGGTCGATGCCATTATCAGTGACCATCTTTGTAATATCGGTGCAGGGTGTGACATTATATGCTTCGGCAAACCGTACAGCCGACGCATGCGTTCTGCTCCAAGACGATACCAATTCTGCAGTTGGAATTTGCTGAATGGCTTTCGCGTGTTCATGCGCTACTTTTCCACATCCGGCTATGGCTATTCGGTATGTTTTGCTCATCGGTAAATCTGTGTTGAGAGAATTTGATTAGTCATGTCGAGGACTTATTAAAAATGAGTTGAAGCAGGTTCACAGTTATCCGGTATATCGGTTTAGTCAGGGTTCAGGCTTTCAGCCTCAGGCTTCAGGATTACTTTTTTCAATCCTTCATTTTTGTTGCGAAGGCGTTTGAACCAGGAAGCTCCTTCGGATAGTGGGGCAACAGCTGAAATTTGATCATCAACGGATATTTTCCCATCCGACAACAGGTCCAGCACCATCTCATACTCTCCATTGATGGCACAGCTGCCATGAAGTGCAAGTTCCCAGGTTACAATTTTTTGCAGTGGAAGATCAACAACAGGGTCCGTGTTCCCGACCAGAACCAGTCGCCCACCTTTCCGGATGGTATCTATGGCGGTATTAACGGATTCGGTTTTACCGACAGCTTCAAAAGCCACATCGGCGCCACGTCCTTTTGTGAGGTTGTGAATTTTTTTAATCAACGTATCATCTGACGAAAGATAACAGGCGTCCGCTCCCAGTTCGGATGCGTTCTGAAGGTTCTCCTTGTTGATGTCAATTGCGATTATCTGTGATGCACCGAAAAGCCGGAGCAGTTTGGCTATTTGAATTCCCACCATTCCGACACCCACTATCACACACGATTCTAACGGCTGAATTTTCGAGATTCGGATGGAATGAAGGGCAACGGCTATCAACTCAACCATAGCCGCCTGTTCAAAACTGATATTCTCCGGTATCTTGTACAAGATATGCTGCGGTACAGCAATGTAATCGGCAAATGCGCCATTCCTTTTGTATGATCCGGGCGAAACTCCCAGTACT
>SLQC01000024.1 GCA_007131625.1 Balneolales bacterium
CACACAACAAGAACTCGTCGATAGTACGGTTATCGTAGTCGTTTTCTCCATAATTATTTCGTTGTTTATTTTTGGAGTCGACCGTGTATACAGTACTGTCCTGGAATTGATCTTTAGTTAACATGGAAAATCAGCAACGGAATTGGTATGTCGTGCGCTGTTTCTCAGGCCATGAAAAAAAGGTTAGAGAGTACCTGCAAAGGGAAATTGATCTTCAGGGTTTTAGAGACAAGATAAAGGAGATACTTATTCCGAGTGAGACAGTTATTGAAATTCGTTCCGGAAAGAAACGGACCAGGGAGAAGAATTTTTTCCCCGGTTATATCATTATCGAAGCGATATTTGATGACACCGTGAACAATCTGATATCCAATGCACCTTCTGTGATCGGTTTTTTGAAAAATGACAAGGATAGCGCGCGGCCGACTCCCCTGAAAAAGGAAGAAGTCAACCGGATCCTGGGCAGAACCAGTAAAAGCCAGGATGATGCCGATGCTAGTCTTGTGGAAATACCATTTAAAAAAGGAGATCTGGTGAAAGTGATCGACGGACCATTCAAAGATTTTGATGGTACTGTCGAAGAGGTCTATCCCGACAAACTGAAGCTGCGCGTGCTGGTTAGTATATTTGGACGTCGGACTCCTGTGGAAGTAGATGTCAACCAGGTAGATCCCGATGCCTGAAGGCTTATAAAACGTCAGTATTTGTGCCCGGCAATAATAAATGAGATGCTATAGAAGAAGGTAAATTGTATAATGGCAAAGAAAGTAAGTAAAGTTATCAAACTGCAGATCACAGGTGGCCAGGCCAATCCTGCACCTCCTGTCGGACCGGCACTCGGTCAGGCCGGTGTTAATATCATGGAATTCTGCAAAGCATTTAATGCGCGTACCCAGGAAAATTCGGGAACCATTATTCCGGTAATAATTACCGTATATCAGGACAAGTCATTCACATTTATTACAAAAACGCCACCTGCAGCGGTTCTGCTGAAGCAGGCGTTGAAATTGAAAGCAGGTTCCGGTGAACCCAATAAGATTAAAGTGGGAACAGTGACCTGGAGTAAATGTAAAGAGATCGCCGAGTTAAAAATGAAAGATCTCAATGCATTCAATATTGATCAGGCTGCAGAAATGATCGCCGGTACCGCCCGCAGTATGGGGCTCCGGATTGATCGTAAAAAGTAAACATCCGCAGATTTTTAGAATATGCCCAAAAGAGGAAAAAAATATATAGAAGCTCAGAATTTGATCGAGGCTGGTAAAGAATACAGTCTTGAAGAAGCATCCGAGCTCGCAAAAAAGACATCATTTGCCAAGTTTGATGCCTCCATTGATCTCGATATTCGTCTGGGTGTCGATCCGAGACACGCCGATCAGATGGTGCGAGGTACCGTATCGCTGCCGCACGGCACCGGTAAAACGGTCCGGGTGCTCGCTCTGGTTAATCCGTCCAAACAGGAAGAAGCCAAAGAAGCGGGCGCCGATCATGTGGGACTGGATGACTATATCGAAAAAATTCAAGAAGGCTGGACGGAAATAGATGTGATTGTCGCAACTCCCGATGTAATGGGAAAAATCGGCCGCCTGGGCAAAGTGCTTGGTCCGCGAGGACTGATGCCCAACCCCAAAAGCGGAACGGTTACTATGGACGTTGCCGATGCGGTAAAGGATGTCAAAGCGGGAAAAATTGATTTTCGGGTTGACAAATTTGGAATACTTCACACGTCAATCGGGAAGAGTAGCTTTGAACCGAATCAGATCAGGGACAATGCGGAAGCATTTCTGAAAACCGTGTTGAAACTTCGCCCCGCTTCTGCAAAAGGTATCTATATCCGAAGTGTATCTATCAGCTCGACAATGGGCCCAAGCATACCCATATCACGTTCAGTTGTACAATCATAAAACAGTAACAGTTCCATGGCTACTTTAGCTGAAAAGAAAGAAATTGTAAAAAAACTCGTTGAAGAACTAAAAGATGCAGACGCTCTTTACCTGACCAATTTCAAGGGTATGTCGGTTGCAGAGTTAAATGAGTTTCGCAATGAGTTTCGCAATAACAATTTGCCTTACAAGGTGTATAACAACACCCTGTTTCGACGTGCAATGAAAGAAGCGGGTAAATTTGAGAATGTTGCCGAACACACCGTGAATGAATCGGCTTATTCCATTATTAAAGGAGATGCCGCAACACCGGCTAAAATTCTGAAGAAATTTCTAAAAGGCAGAAAAAAACCGGAATTCAAAGCAGCGGTAATTGAAGATTTCGTGTATACCGCGGATCAGCTCGATGTCATAGCCGCGATGAAATCGAAAGAAGAAGTTATCGGTGACATCATAGGATTGCTGCTCAGTCCGATCAACAATGTGGTCGGAGGGCTTCAGTCCCAGGGTTTCAGCATCGCCGGTGCGATAAAAACCATCGCTGAAAAAGAAAATTAACAGATTATATAAACCGACAAAACAACCAACTGGAGTACATAGTAATGGCAGATGTCAAAGAAATAGCAGAACAATTGGTAAACCTGACTGTAAAGGAAGCTAACGAACTTGCTCAGGTTCTTGAAGAAGAGTACGGTATCAAGCCTGCTGCAACCGCGGTAACGGCAGCTCCGGCAGCAGAAGGAGTGGGTGATGCAGCAGAAGAACAGACTGAGTTTACCGTCGTGCTGAAATCACCCGGCGGCAATAAAATTGCTGTCATTAAGGAAGTTCGCGCGTTAACCGGACTCGGCCTGAAGGAGGCCAAGGAACTGGTAGACGGAGCTCCGAACAACATCAAAGAAGGTGTCGACAAAGCCGAGGCTGAATCCATAAAAGAAAAGCTTACGGAAGCTGGGGCCGAAGTCGATCTCAAATAACGTAACATTTTGATTTACGTACATCAGGCCAATATTGGGAAACCGGTATTGGCTAGTGGTGCCTATGGGTTTTTTTCAAACCCACTTAATAATACCTGAAACCCGGATCCGGCTTTCAGACAAATCGTGTGCGCACATTCATTAACCAAGGACGAGGTAGTCTTGATTAATAGCAACCCAATCCAATCCCATACCGGACGCATATCTTTCGCTCGCACTCAGAATATACTTGATTATCCCGACTTTCTCGACGTACAATTAGAATCTTTTCGACGTTTTACACAATGGGACATTGACCCGGAAGATCGGGAAGAAATCGGGCTACAAAAGATATTTATAGAGCATTTCCCCATTCAGGTTACCCGGGAACAGAGCATCCTGGAATTTATTTATTATTTGGTGGATACTCCGAAGTATTCCATCAATGAATGCCAGGAAAGAGGCTTGACATATGCGCTTCCTTTAAAAGCCAAACTGCGGCTGTCTGCATCCGATCCCGGAGATGATGCCAGTGAAACCATCGAACAGGAAGTGTTCCTGGGGGATCTCCCCTGGATGACTGAAAGGGGTACTTTCATTATAAATGGCTCCGAAAGGGTTATCGTAAGTCAGTTGCATCGTTCTCCCGGTGTCTTTTTCGGGCAGTCACTGCATCCCAACGGAAGCCAGTTATACTCTGCCCGGGTCATTCCTTTCAAAGGATCCTGGATTGAATTCACCACCGATATCCGTGATGTCCTCTGGGCTTATATCGACCGGAAGAAGAAACTGCCGGTAACAACACTGCTCAGAGCACTCGGGTTCTCGACGGACTATGATATCCTAAGCATTTTTGAACTGTCGGATGAAATACCCATCAAAACCGCCAAAGCGTTCAAAAATGCCGTTGGCCGAAAACTGGGCACTGATATCGTCGAAGAAGTCATCGAAGAGGTTGTCGACGATGAAACAGGCGAAGTGACCGAGGCAAAACGGCGTATTATTCTCTTCCCGAGGGATCATGAGATTGTCGATGAGGATTTCAGCGCTTTCAAAGCAGCCGGAATTACATCTATACATGTGCTTAAATCGGGTGATGAGGAAGTCGAAGAATCGGTTATCCTAAACACCATGCGGAAGGATACCAGCCACAATGAAGAGAGTGCTCTGGCCGAAGTCTATCGCCAGATCCGAACCGGTGTTATGCCGGATATGGAAACAGCACGTACCGTACTTGATCGACTGTTCTTCAGCGATAAACGGTACGACCTGGGTGAAGTTGGTCGATACAGGCTGAATAAACGGTTGCATCTCGATGAATCCCTCGATCTGCTGGTCCTCACCAAAAACGACATCATCGCCATTATCAAGGAACTGATTCGTCTGAAAAATATGAAGTCCCAGGTGGATGATATCGATCACCTGAGCAACAGAAGAGTGCGTACTGTCGGCGAGCAGCTTGGTCAACAATTCGGGCTCGGTCTTGCAAGAATGACCCGCACCATTCGTGAACGGATGAACTCCAGGGATGCTGAACAGTTTACACCACAGGACCTGGTCAACGCACGTACCATTTCAAGCGTTATCAATACGTTCTTTGGGACAAACCAGCTGTCTCAGTTCATGGATCAAACCAATCCCCTTGCGGAACTGACGCACAAACGCCGGATGTCTGCACTGGGTCCGGGAGGCCTGACTCGTGAACGTGCCGGATTTGAGGTGCGTGACGTTCATTATACCCACTACGGCCGCTTGTGTCCGATTGAAACACCTGAAGGCCCGAACATCGGACTTATCTCTTCTCTCTGTGTCCATGCCAAAGTCAATGACTTCGGTTTCATTGAGACTCCGTATCGAAGGGTGAAAGAGGGTACGGTTAGCAGGAATATCGATTATCTTGCTGCCGAACAAGAAGATGAAACTATCATTGCGCAGGCAAATGCGTTGCTGACTGTTGACAACACATTTGAGAACGATCTCATTTTCTCCCGTTTCCGGGACAGTAACGTTGGACTCGCTTCGCCGGATGAGATTCGGTACATGGATATTTCTCCCAACCAGATTGTATCGGTTGCTGCCGGCATGGTACCATTCATCGAACACGATGATGCCAACCGTGCCCTAATGGGATCGAATATGCAGCGACAGGCGGTGCCGTTGCTGAGGCCGGAAGCTCCGGTTGTCGGTACGGGACTTGAGTATCACGCAGCCCGTGATTCCCGGACGCTCATCGTTGCCACAGGTAAGGGTGAAGTTGTCTATGTGAGCGCCACGGAGGTCCGTGTCCGCTACGAACGGGATGAGTTGGAGTCACTTGCCCATTTTGACGACGGCATCATTGTCTATAACCTCCACAAATTCGAGCGTACCAACCAGGATACTACATCCAATCAGCGACCGCTGGTTAAGGTAGGTGACAAAGTGGTTGAGGGTCAACCTATTGCCGACGGTTGTGCAACACAAAATGGAGAGCTTGCTCTGGGTCGTAATCTTCTTGCGGCGTTTATGCCGTGGAGAGGTTATAATTTTGAAGATGCCATTGTAGTAAGCGAGCGCGTGGTATCGGAAGATATCTATACCTCGATTCATATTCAGGAATTTGAACAACAGGTCCGTGACACCAAACGCGGTGAAGAAGAATTGACCCGTGAAATTCCGAATGTGAGCGAAGAAGCAACACGCAACCTTGATGAAAACGGGATTATACGGGTTGGCGCCAAGATCAAACCGAGTGATATCATTGTAGGTAAAATCACTCCGAAAGGAGAGACAGATCCGACACCGGAAGAGAAACTCCTTCGTGCTATCTTTGGAGACAAGGCAGGCGATGTGAAAGATGCATCCCTGAAAACACCTCCGGGAGTATCGGGCGTTGTTATCGGCACCAAGCTGTTCAGCCGCAAAAAAGATGAGCAACTCTCCAGAAAAGAGGAGAAAGAACTGGTGGAACGGGAAAATGAAGTTTTCCGTGAACAATTGACCAAGCTGAACGGCCAGTGGTCCGACCGAATGTACAAATTACTCAAGGATAAAACCTCGCCAGGTGTGGTGGATCACATCGGCAATGAAGTAATTGCCAGAGGTGAGAAATATCGCAAACAGATCTTCGAGGGGCTCAATCCGCTCATTCTGAAAAACCGACAAAGCTGGTGCCAGGATGAGAAAATCAATGAGCACATATATACACTGTTTCAGAACTACCGCATGTTGAGAAGGCAATACGATACAGATCTGAAACGTAGGAAATACTCCATACAGGTCGGCGATGAGCTGCCCCCTGGAATTGTACAGAAAGCCAAGGTTTATGTGGCTAAAAAGCGCAAACTGGGTGTAGGAGACAAGATGGCTGGACGACACGGTAACAAAGGTGTGGTAGCCAAAGTGGTACCGCAGGAGGACATGCCGTTCCTGGAGGACGGAACTCCAGTCGATATCGTTCTCAATCCGCTCGGCGTACCATCCCGAATGAACCTGGGTCAGATTTACGAGACCATCCTGGGATGGGCAGGCATTAAACTCGGGGTCACTTTTGCTACACCGACCTTTGATGGTGCCACATATGAAGACATCCAGAGCTGGCTCAAAAAAGCGGGCTTGCCGGAAGATGGCAGAACCTATTTGTATGATGGACAGACCGGCGATCGTTTCCAGCAGCAAGCGACGGTCGGGTACATCTATATGCTGAAGCTGAATCACCTCATTGAAGACAAGCTTCATGCACGGTCGATAGGCCCCTACTCACTTATCACGCAGCAGCCATTGGGCGGTAAAGCACAATTTGGCGGGCAGAGACTTGGTGAGATGGAGGTTTGGGCCCTGTATGCATATGGGGCATCCAACATACTTAAGGAAATGCTCACGGTGAAAAGTGACGATGTCAAAGGCCGATCCAAAGTATATGAGGCCATCGTGAAAGGTGAAAATCTCCCGGATGGAACGACACCGGAGTCATTCAACGTGCTTGTACGAGAACTCCAGGGTCTGGGACTCGAAGTCAGCATCAACTGATGCAGGCCCGGTATGAATTCACTGATAGCGAATTGTTCAACTTATTTTAAAATTTAACAGAGGTACATCCTTGCCGTTTACAAAAAGCGAAGCTGTCTCAAAAGATTTCAAAAGATTACGTATTTCCCTTGCATCGGCAGAATCCATTCTGTCGCGTTCCAACGGGGAAGTGCTGAACCCGGAAACCATTAACTACCGTACGTTCAAGCCGGAAAAAGATGGCCTGTTCTGCGAAAAGATCTTTGGTCCGGTCAAAGACTGGGAATGCCACTGTGGGAAATACAAGCGAATCCGGTACAAAGGGATTATTTGTGATCGCTGCGGTGTTGAAGTGACCCGGAAAGCAGTTCGTCGTGAACGAATGGGCCACATCACGCTTTGCGTTCCAATCGTCCACATTTGGTACTTCAAGTCCATGCCCAACAAAATTGCCTATCTGTTGGGGCTATCGACCAAAAACCTCGAGAAGATCGTTTACTACGAGAATTTTGTCATAGTAAAACCGGGTTTGGCCCGTGATCTCGGATACAAAGTCGGTGATATGATATCGGAAGAGGAGTACTACGATATTATGAGCCAGCTTCCGGATGATCATAATTCAATTGATGACCAGGATCCGGACAAGTTTGTTGTTAAAATGGGAGCCGAGGCTATCGAGGCACTCTTGATGAATATAAAACTCGACAAAGCGGCTTATAAATACCGGGAGTCGGTCAAGAATGAGACTTCCGCAATGCGGAAGAAAAAGTTCCTGAAACAGCTTCAGGTTATCGAATCTTTCCGGGCAGCCAACAAAACACGGGAAAACCGTCCGGAATGGATGGTTATGCGGGTAATCCCCGTTATTCCGCCGGAGTTGCGTCCACTGGTTCCGCTGGAAGGAGGGCGCTTCGCCACATCCGATCTCAACGATCTCTATCGCCGTGTGATCATTCGCAACAATCGACTGAAGCGGCTGATCGACATTAAGGCGCCGGATGTAATTCTACGGAATGAAAAAAGAATGCTACAGGAAGCTGTTGATTCGCTGTTCGACAATTCGCGGAAAATGAATGCTGTACGCAGCAATAATCGTCCCCTTAAGTCGCTGAGCGATATGCTTAAAGGTAAAAGCGGACGATTTCGTCAAAACCTGCTTGGCAAGCGGGTAGATTACTCCGGCCGATCGGTGATAGTAGTTGGACCTGAACTCAAACTCCACGAATGCGGTCTGCCCAAGGAGATGGCTGTGGAACTCTACAAGCCGTTCATCATCCGACGCTTGATTGAGCGCGGATATGTCAAAACGGTAAAAAGCGCCAAAAAGGTGGTTGACCGTCGCGACGATGTTGTCTGGGATGTACTGGAAAAAGTGATCGACGGGCACCCTGTGCTGCTCAACCGTGCTCCGACGCTTCACAGACTTGGAATTCAGGCATATCAACCGATTCTGATCGAGGACAAGGCGATACGGCTGCATCCACTCTCCTGCACTGCGTTTAACGCCGACTTTGACGGTGACCAGATGGCTGTTCATCTTCCGTTGAGTCACGATTCGATCCTGGAAGCATCCGTATTGATGCTGGGATCTCACAATATCATGAACCCGGCCAACGGAAGCCCGATTACCGTTCCGTCGCAGGATATGGTTCTCGGTATCTATTATCTTACCAAGATGGCAGACGGCCTCCGGGGTGAAGGCAAAACATTTTCATCACCGGAAGAGGTGGGGATAGCATTCGACAGAAACATGATCGATCTTCATGCGAAAATCAATGTTCGTATTACAAAACAAAACGACGACGAAACGGTTCGCGAAATCGTCAAAACGACGACCGGACGTGTGTTGTTCAACAAGATCATTCCTGATGAATTGGGTTATATAAACCTAACCTTCGGCAAGAAGGAACTCCGGAATCTGATCGGTGATGTATTCACGAAAGCGGGAACCGTGAAGACAGCACGTTTTCTGGACGATATGAAATATTTGGGATTTGAAAACGCCACTATAGGCGGGCTCTCTTTCAGTCTGGAAGATATTGTAATTCCCAAGGAGAAGGCCGAGTATATCGAGCAGGCCCAGAATGAAGTGCGATTGATCCAGGAGCGTTATGAGAACGGTTTTATCACCGATAACGAACGCTACAATCAGGTTATTGACAAATGGACCAGCACCACCAACCGGGTCTCCGAAACACTTTTTCAGGCGTTGACCAAAGACAAGGGTGGTTTCAACCCGGTCTTCATGATGGCTGATTCCGGTGCGCGGGGTTCCAAAGAGCAGATTCGTCAGCTCGGCGGTATGCGGGGTCTGATGGCCAAGCCTCAGAAAAGTTCGCTGCAGACCGGTAATGAGGTTATCGAACAGCCGATCCTCTCCTCATTCAAAGAGGGCCTGACTGTTCTGGAATACTTTATTTCGACCCACGGTGCCCGTAAAGGTCTGGCCGATACGGCACTGAAGACAGCCGACGCAGGATACCTGACTCGACGGCTGGTGGATGTGTCGCAAGATCTGATTGTGACGGAAGACGATTGTGGTACCCTGCGTGGAATCAAAATTCAGGCGCTCAAGGACAATGAGGATATCGTTGAGAGTTTGGAAGACCGGATTCTCGGGCGGATTTCGATGCACGATGTATACGATCCGCTGACTGACGAGCTTATTGCCTCATCCAACGAAATGATCGACGAATCGATTGCATCCAAAGTTGCCGAAACCTCTCTTGAAGATGTGGAAATCCGTTCGGTTCTGACATGCGAATCTGCCCGTGGTGTATGTGCCAAATGCTATGGCCGTGACCTTTCCCGTGGAAAGGAAGTACAGGTAGGTGAAGCTGTCGGGGTTATCGCTGCGCAATCGATCGGGGAACCGGGTACACAGCTGACGCTGAGGACATTCCACGTTGGTGGTACGGCATCACGTCTCGAAGCCGATTCCCAGCACAAATCCAAATTTGCCGGAAAAGTTGTATTTGAAAACGTCCGCGCTGTCGAATATGATGACGGCGAAGAAAGTACCACCGTTGTGCTGAGTCGTGCCGGTGAGATCAGAATCGTTGATGACACGGGCAAGACACTTATTACGTATAACGTACCCTACGGATCGGAGTTGCTGGTCGAGGATGACGATATGGTGCCCAAGGGCGTACCGCTGTGTAAGTGGGATCCCTATAATGCACTGATCTTCTCCGAGCTGGACGGGATCATTGAATTCCGCGACATTATTCACGGTGTTACCTACAAGGACGAAATGGACTCCCAGACCGGACACAAAGAGAAGGTGATCACCGACTCGCGCGACCGGAGTCTGGTGCCGACTGTTATTGTAAAGGGCGCCGGAGAGCGCATCCGCGAAACAACGCTTCCTGTGGGAGCCCATGCTGTGGTTGACAACAAGGAGAAAGTTTCTGCCGGACAGGTAATCGCCAAGATCCCCCGGACTTCTGCATCCAAATCGAAAGATATTACCGCCGGTCTGCCGCGAATTACCGAGCTTTTTGAGGCTCGACCGCCTAAAGATCCGGCTACGGTATCAGAAATTGAAGGAATTATCAATATGGGTGCCCGGAAACGGGGTTCCCAGGAGGTGATTGTCACCAGTAAAGACGGTAGTGAAACAAAGACCTACCTGATTTCACTGGCAAAACACATCCTGGTTCAGGAAAATGACTTTGTGAAAGCGGGGCAGGCACTGTCTGATGGTGTTATTATGTCACAGGATATTCTCAACATTCTGGGACCATACGCGGTACAGTCCTACCTGGTGAACGAAATTCAAGAGGTATATAGACTCCAGGGTGTGAAAATCAGCGACAAACACATTGAGACCATTGTCCGCACCATGATGCAGAAAGTCGAGATCACGGATCCCGGTGATA
>SLQC01000303.1 GCA_007131625.1 Balneolales bacterium
AATCGACCGGAAATTCAATAAGAAAACAAAAAAGAGACCTCCCCTCCAACTGATTAAAGATTTTTTGGTCAAATGAGATGAAGGAGGGGCGGTGAAATTAAAAATCGCTCAATTTAGGTTTTATAAATAATTACCTTATTGATATTCTGTCCATTTCTTAATTTAACAGGATATTCTCGGGGCAACTCCAAAATTTGAAATGCTTGATAGAATCTGAATTTGTTTGTGGGTTTTCATATTATCCCCTATATCCATTTGGTTGCAATCATCTTTTGAACAAGACAAACATGTACTCACCACTACGTAAAACCGGCAAGTCATTTCGTCGGCGTGTGTCAGGTAACGGAATCTGTGACGTGACGTAGAGCGAGTAGAACTAATTATCATAACAAAACCGGACTTACAATGAAATCGTTGTTATGTATAACCATTGCCGTAACACTGGCTTTTACCTCCTGCACAAATGAAAACCGCCAGCCCGCCGAAGAACTGGAAGGATGGAGACTTGTCGAGAGAGAAGTCCTTGGAGAAAACTTGTATGGCGGTCCCACCCTGCATGGGAATACGATGTACTTTACCTTCATTGAAAATATTCGACATGGGCACGGTTACGGGGAAAACTTTACGCTGTGGAGACGTGACCTTGGGGAGAACGCATGGGAAAAAAGGCCCCTTTTTCCGGAACATCAACCCGGCATGAGTTCCCTGCTGCCCCTGGATGACAGTGACCTATTGTTTATGTATGTGAACCGTGTCGAAGAGGAAAACCGTCGCGTACATTTGGTTCGTGTTGAAGAAGATACGGAAATACCGCTGTTCGAATTGGGCCAGGAACGCGAAAGCGGTAATCCTGGAGTACTGAACCCCCGGATGGATCTCATGTCTGACGGCAACTTGCATCTTTTGATTCCTGACCGGACCGATCGATTTGTCCGACGTTTTATCGTGGATCCTGAAACGGGTCAAGAACAGCGTCTGTCGGACATTGAAACTCCCAGAGTGGGTGCAAGGATTTACGGCCGCCTGATGGAGAATGACCGGCTGTTGGTTCCGCTTGCTGTTGTCAATGAGCTACTCCTGCTGGTTATAGATCTCACTGATCACAGCTATGAAGTTCACAGTTTGGATACTTTTACTTCGAAAAGCAACGAACCCCCGCGAAGTATCTCTATGTATCGCCTTGAAAATCCCGATCAATACCTGGTGTCCTATTTTCGTCCTGCCGCTTTTTCGGACCGTTCCGGGCGCCAGGGAGAACGTACCGGTCTGGTCGGTGAAGTCGTGTTAAGGGTACTGGAGACCGATTCCTTCGAAACCGTAGAAAGTACGGTGATAGCCGGTTTTACCCCGGAAAAGGCCTCAACACATAATGTGCCGAGAACTCAGGTGGGTCCTCGTGATTTTCTCTTCGCTTTTACCACTGTTGATCGAATCCATGTGCGCCACCTCACCGGCCGATACGAAAACTACACCGGTGCCTCCATGAGTCGCTGGCACATCCGTGCCGACGGCACGCCGGAGATAATATTTGAAGAGGATCTCTCCCCGTTTTATTCCGCAAGTCTGCAGACTATGGATGACGGGAAAATACTCTTCACGTACAAAGACGCCACTTCCGGCGCGTCGAGAATACTCGACCTGATGGAACTCGTCGACTGATGATTAGCGATTGCAAAATCCCCGAAATGATGGGGCCTGCTGCCGGAGATGGAACTCATCGACCGATGATTACCGACTGATGATTATTTCAGGGCGAGACTTTTCTTTGAATCTTGTAACTCATTGAGGACCAATAGAATTTTGAGTGCAACGGTCAAGTTATGCTAACAAGATATGCTATAAGGAAAGGGTGGTTATCAGGGTAACTTAAAAACCATTGTGTGACCGCTTATATCACAGCCACCCAATGACTTAAATCCTCCTGTGGTCATATGACAGCTTTTATATGGATTTTGACAAGTAAAGTGTACTCTCCCTTATCGCATTAATCGCTATGGTGATAGTTCGGGTTATAAGTTTCAAAATGATACTATTTGATCAGTGTGATTTTTCGAACAAAGCGCTGTTCATCGGTTTTAAGGACAACGAGATATACACCGGATGCCCGGCGGTCCGCATTCCAGGTTAATTGATGCTGTCCCGCTTGATAATTGCCTGATGCCAGCACATCAACCTCTCTACCGACCGTATCGTACACCTTGAGTCGCAGATGTTGTGTAGTATCAAGGGTAAATGGAATGACAGTCGTGCTATTAAACGGATTGGGATAGGTTGCAAGCAATTCGGTGGTTGCCGGTATGTCGGGTTCTGCGGAAGTCACCCCATCATACACTGCCCGAATATGCATGCCCGGCTCGGGATCCACTGTCCACGTTTCATCAATTGAAACTACCTGAGAGTCAACTTCCCATCTGATAAAAGTGCAGTTTGAATGTGATTCGGCTTTCAGTGTGACCGGATTGCCACTGAAATAGATACCGGTCCATGGAATCATATCCGGAGATTCAAGGGTGACGGTGTTAATCGTGATATCGCCGCAATTGCCCATCCGGTCGACAGTTACTTCAGCCTCTTCGTCCAGTTCGAAGTAATCCAGAATATGTGAGCGGACAAATCCGCTCCGGTCTGAGGCGAAATCACGCATCAGATCAATGTCATCATACCACGACTCTTTTGATGCAATGCCGTTCGGCGGCCGCCAGCGCAGTATATGCTCATTTATGACCGACTCCATCCGATCCTGCATCGTGTCGATTTCATTGAGTATATTCTTCGCACTAAAACGGGTATTCAGAAAATCGGCAAACCGGTTGACAAATAATTGCCGCCCTTCAGGATTACGGATCATATGACGGAACTCAAGGTTGAAGTCCTCGGACCTGAAATCCGTGGCGAACGGCTCGAGATAGTTCGCATCAACCGGTGCGTGGTGGGTCCAGTCGGGACCCCAGTCATTTGGCAGTCCCATCCCGACATCCATATCCCACATATTCCAGCGCCAGCGGCTGTCATCTCGTGAACTGTCGCGCCAGATGCGCCAGTGATGTATATCCCATCGGCCGAAATAGATATCAGCTATGCGCAGATCAAACAGACTCATCGGATCGATGTAGCCAGTGACGGTTTCGAAAAACTCTTCGCCCTGTGGATCTGCCGTGGTGATATAATTCCGGAACTCCTCATAATGTGGATCGTGATTGTCCTCTGAAAACGCCCAATGGTCCAGTATAGAGACATCCTGTTCATCAACACCGAAACGCCCCTTGACATAGTAGCGATCAAACCGTTCCCGGAAATTCATAATGCCCCAATATTCGCCGTTGATGAATACCTGAACGGGTTTATATGCTTCAACATCCACATGTGTACCGGTCATAATTTTGGCCATGAGAGCATCGCGAAAGTAGGTGTGGATGATATCCTGTCCGGAATTGCGGAGTTTCAGTCGTTTATAACGCTGTTCCTGCCGGTCACTAAAAATCGGATACTCGAAATAACGCTCCCCGTAATCGGCGCGGGCATAGAGCCGGAAGCTTTTATTGGTGTAGATGAGGGAGGTGTTACCGTGAATTCGCAACCCCAGATCCTGGTCCAGGACAAGCTCGCCCTCCGGCAGAAAGAGCTGGCCGCGCGCCCGGCGCTCCCATTCGCGTCCGCGCATTGTAAAATTGCCGGATCGTAGCATACCGGATTCATAGTCAAAATGCTGTCCGGGGACAAAAATCCCCGATTCATAGCTGAAAAGCGCGTCCTCATCGATGACAATGGAGAACAAGGGCAGTTCACGGTAGTTGTCGAAATGCGATCCAACAAAATAGGTATGGGTCGCGACCGGACCCAGGCGGCCGTATTTATAGATTGCGGCGCGGATGGTGGTCGCCTTGGCGAGTTCTGTTTCGGGGGCGACATGCCGCCCCCCGTACGTTGCAGTGATCAAACTCAGATCATTCTCCTCGCCGAAGCGATCGGTGATGGTCAATGGTCCAACATAAGTTCGGGTGAGAATAGGCCGTTTCTCTTTCTCCAGTTGCTGGTCATAGCGTACATCGTACCAGGTGGTGTCTCTGTTGCCTGGCCGGGGTTCAGAACCGTCGAGTGTATAGAGAATGACCGCATCGGGATCACCATTGCCTGGTTCGATACGCAACTCCAGGTCGCCGGCATAAAAGCCGCCTTTCACCGAAAACGAAGGTGGTTCCAGCAGCTCGTCCCATCCGTCGGCGGCATTCGGCATACCGGGTGTTGGTACTTCAAAAAAGAGCCAGTTATCGGAACCGTCGGGACTTCGTCCGTACGAAATATCACGGGGGATTCTGGTTGACGGCATATAATCGACCGTATTGCCGTCAAAATCGGAGAGCACAATTGGTTCTCCCTCACTGCTGATGCTGAATCCGGTGTGGAGTGGTTCGCCCGGAGTACGGCGATCCTTTCCGGACGCCCAGACCAGAAGAAACTCGCCAGGATATATGGTGGTATCCGGAAAAACATAACGGAATCGCCGGTTCATGTCATCATCATCGGACAGTCCCCAACCATTCATAGAGACCGGTTCGCTACCGGCATGAAACAGCTCGATCCAATCTTCATAATCGCCATCCTCATCGGCCAGTGTTACCCCATTGGACGCCATTACTTCGTTTATTTTGATAGTTTGACCACTGACTACGGCACAGGGCGACAGAAACAAAATGGAAAAAATAAAAACAAATCTACACATTACAAATGTGGGATTTCACACGATCAACTTGTCATTATTTCAGATATGTACTGAATCGTGTGTGATTATCAGGTCAAAAACTTTTCATGTGTCATGTTACTCATATCATGCACCCTGCTACGCATACAAAATAAATTACTTTTCATTTTAATGGGTTATCTCTTATTTATATTTCCCATTTCAGCCAGATTCCAACCTTTGTCCAGAGAAAATCTGCGTGACTTACATACGCTTTCATACTCATTCTGGTTTTGATTTTGGCATCACCAACATACAGTCCGGGTGTCGTGTAATCGAAGAAATTGTCAAAGATTCTGACTCTGGCCCAGACGGTGACGGTATTTCTGATATTGTCGAAATGGAAATCGGTACCGACCCGCACAATCCGGCGACAGATCACTTTTTACCGGATCACCACTAATTTGCCGACCCCCCGTTGATCATTTTGATCATCGACGGATACGACAATATAGACACCGGTTGCCACACGATCTCCCTTGAAATCCCGAACATCCCATTCCACTCGGCCGCCGCGTGTTTCGAGGCGGCGTACCAGGCGGCCGTCTACAGTCAGGATGCGGATAGTAGTTTGGGAGGAGAGCCTATCAATAACCACACGTTCGTTATTCTCCCGATTATATGAAAACGGATTGGGATAAATAAACAGATCGTCCATTTCAGCCACACTGCCGCGAACGACATCGATATAGCTCACCAGTCCGAGATCAGTTGCAATAAATACCTCTCCGGTCACATCGTCATATGCGATCGAATTAATCGAATTGGAAATGAGCGGACTGTTTTCCGTAGTGAAGTTGTTCAAAGCACGGTGCCGGCCTCCTTCATCCTCAACCAACCAGACCCCTTCACCATCGGTTCCGATCCATTTCTGGTTGGCGGAGTTAACGACAATACTGGTGATATTGGCGGTTCTGAGAAGGTACGGTGAATCAGCGGTTTCATCCGCATTGATAATCAGACTGGCCTGCCGATCACTCGATGCACCGTCTATAACACGCTGCGGAAATGGAAACCGTGCCACACCTCGCTCTGTTCCAATCCATATTTCTCCCCTCCGGTCCTGAACTACAGTATTCACTTTGTTATTAGGAAGATTACCACTGCCGGTCCCTTCCTGCAGGATCACGCCGACATCTATATCATCTCCGTTCATCCTTTTCACAGCCAGGCCATGTCCAATATCACGATCGTCTCGCAACGTTACCCAGATCTGGTCGTGTGAATCCACCATTACGTGTTCGTAAGAGGTTGACCCGAAAAGTCCTTGTAAACGCGGAAAAGCAGTCCAGTTTTCGGAATCCGGTTCAAACCGGTAAAGCGGATTTCTCAGATTACCGCGACTGACTACCCACAGATTTTCGTGCCTGTCAGCCGCAAGTCCACTCACAACAATGAATCTGGAAGCATCCTGTATTCCTTCAATAAGCGAGTTAGTAGTGTCCCAGATTGTGATCTCGTCGGTTTCACGATGATGCTGCGCCAGTCCCCGTCCCCATGAGCCGAAATAGAAATACTCGGAAGTATTGGTCGAGGTAAACACGCTGTTGAAATTATACTGCTGCAACAGAGGATGCGTGAAATTATTGAAATTGTACCATTCACCGTCACGGAAAAGATAATAGCCGGTTTGACTGGTGCCGATACCCCGTCGTCCCCAAGCATCATTGGAGCCTGAGGCCATGATACCATCCCGGACATTGACCTGAGAAAAACTGTTCATATAAGGACCGGACGGCAAATACCGGTCGACCACCTCTCCACCCGGAAGGTTTTTGATGGTAACACCGAAATTCGTCGTTCCCAAATAGATTTGGTTGTTATCCGCATCATCCACATTCAGCCAAATCGTATTGACGGGATGTCCTTCAGTAACCGGAAATGTTTGCAATCCGGTATCCGCATTCCAGAGCATTACCATATCGTCGTCCCAGGCAGCCAGATATGTTCCGTTTCGGGAAACCCTTACATTTTTAAAATCCGCGCCCTGAAAATAGTCGATTTCAGACCATTCGTTTCCTTCAAAGCGAAGCATTTTGTCATTTGTCAATGCGTGAATGGCTCCATCAAAAAGTATCAGGGTCGACACAGTACCGTCAAATCCATCATCCGATCCATAGGAAGTCCAATTATCGGGTACGACCAGGTCGTCGGCACCGATATTGGAAACGGCGACGCCCAATGATGTGGCCGCAAAAATACGATCGCCATCGACCACCACGTCATTCACACGGGAACCGCTGGGAAATTCTCCAAGATTGGAATATGTGTCGATAGTAATTTCCCGTTCCGGTTCAAAAAGTACCAGTCCGAAATCGGTTATAACAAGGACATTATCGCCAACCATGGTAAAACCGTTGATACCTCGCGGACTGAAACGCGTAGCCCTCGAAATATCGGAAAATCGCCGAAAAGTATCCGAATGACGGTCGAAGAATTCGAAGGTTCCATCGCTATAACCGAGCCAAAACAGATCATTTTCGGGATTATAGGCAACGGACCCCGGGTTGATCCGGTACATTCCTTCGGTAGGGGTTAATGACTGGATGATCTCTCCTTCCTCCACAATAAAAATCCCTCCGTCAGTCGCCACCCAGATCAGGCCGTCTTCCTGCTGGTAGATATCAAAAACGGTTGACTGGGAAGTATAGGACTTCCACGTTCCGACGGGTTGTGCGTCAATAGTTGCAACCAAACCTGTCAACATCAACAGAACGGCGGGTAGCAGATACTGAATATTTTTCATCTGATTAATTTTTGATTCAAGCAAACTGATATAGCATCCATATTAAACAAGCGTCTGTATGGCAAAGGCAATGGACATGGATGATTCATGTATTATTTTTGATAAAAAAGGTCACCTAGAACACCAATAACGGGATTAATCATGCTCCTGTGTGCTGGAAAAGGCGGTCGCGGGTGTCGGAAACGGCAGTCGGAGGTGTTGGAAACGGCGGACATGGGTGTTGGAAACGGCGGACATGGGTGTTGGAAACGGCGGACATGGGTGTTTCATATATAAACTGAGGTAGACGTGCCGGCAGGTCAGGCAGTATGTCTGAACTGGTTAAAATAACGGGATTAATATAAAAATCATTGTTACAAGTTGCGTTTTGTCAAATAAGAAGTCTTGATTGTGATTTGACACCTGTATCCTTGATCAACCTTCTCAGATTCTGCAACTTAACCGGTAAATCCATTTGGAGATAAAATCGTTTCAAGGTAATATTCTGAACAGGTACCGCCTGAACACCCGAATGCACCTGCATTGATGCCGGTGATTATCGGCAGACATACCGAAAAATTGGATCTGCTGAAATGCAAAGGATACTTCTTACTCTGACAGGATTACTCCTGCTGTTCCTGTTTTGGCTGCTACGGCCGGATGATAGCCCGCCTGTTGTCACGATACCTGCCAATTTGCCGGAACTCAACTTCACTGTGGAGGCCGCCGGAGATGCCGTCCGTCGGTCTGAACTACGCGCCGGTCCGTTAAAAGCTGACAATCATGCCCGTATTGTATGGAATCCGGAGTACCGGAATCGCAAAGCTCCCTGTAGCCTGGTTTATATCCATGGATTTACCGCAAGTTATGGGGAGGGATCGCCGTTCCATGTCCGCACAGCTCGTGAACTGGGTTGCAACTTGTACGTTGCCCGTCTGCATGGGCACGGGCTCCGGACAGACGAACCGTTGCGAAACATGAATCCCGACTCACTTATTGCTGATGCCGCCGAAGCGCTTGCCATAGGCAACTTGATCGGGGACCGTGTCATTTTGACCGGCAATTCGATGGGAGGAATTCTGGCGATGCATCTTGCCGCCGAACATCCCGAGTCGGTTGACGTTCTGGTTCTGCTCGCTCCGCTGCTCGACTTCGCTTCGCCGACATCGTATCTGTTCGACAAAACCTGGGGACAGCGTCTTATGCAACTGATATTGAGAGAACCTTATTTGAGGGAACCTCCCGACAATGACGATCACGCCCGGTACTGGTATAACTTTTTCCATATAGAGTCGCTTATGCAGCTAACCGCCATGAAAAAGAAGCTGTTGGCCGATGATCCTGCCACACGTATCCGTCAACCTGTATTTACAGGGTATTACTATAAAGACGAATGGGAGCAGGATGAGATTGTCTCGGTTTCCACAATTCAGGAGATGGAATATCGACTGGCCACATCAGAAGCAAGCCGGGAATTCCGGGCATTTCCTGATATCGACTCCCATGTGATCACCTCGGCGTATCGAACCACCCATCATGGAGCGGTAAGCGAGGCGGTAATCAGTTTTCTGAAAGCGAATTTGCCGGACGGGTGACGGGTGGAAAACATGTCGGGCTACCCCGAACATCATACATCGCATTCCATCTCGAGGGTATTACGATTACTCAGTAAAAAACGCACCCTTTCCGTTCGGCACTCCCGATCAAGCAGGGATTGTATCCACAATACATCTTCCTCCGATGCATTTTCAAGTTTCATTTTCCGGATTTTCAAAGGAATAAGCTCAAGTTTTATGACATGACCGTTACGACCATCTATAGTAGCAAGATACATTAAAACAAGATCTGGCCGGTACTGTTTTAGCCCACCGATTCCCTCATAATCGTTAATAAAATCTCCTGTGCCATATAATATCAATTTTTTATTGTATACCTCGAGGCCTTTGATATGGTGCGAAGAATGTCCGTGCACGATATCGACATCTGCATCATCAATCAATTTTCTGGCAAAATGAATCTGGTTTTTAGAAATGCTGTAACCCCAGTTACCGCCCCAATGCACCGAAAAGAGTACCAGATCTCCGCTTTTTTTGATGGAGCTGACCCGTAAAGCTATGTCACCGACACATTCCAAATTCTGTTCATCTATGACATATACTCCGGGATTATCGTGTGAAGCGGCCCATTCGGGCGGGATACCACTGGTCAAAGAGCCTGCACCAAATGCGATAATGCGACCTTTATGAGGTACAGGTATAACAACCGGTTCTTTAGCTTCAGTTTCGTTTCTGCCGATGCCTGTTATACCTATTCCGGCGTTGTCAAGGACCTGACGTGTTTCCAGCAATCCATTCCTTCCCCAGTCCATTACATGATTGTTAGCCAGTGTACAACCATCAATAGCCGCAGCGGTCAGACAACGAACATTCTCCGGAAACATGCGATAGTGAATTCCTTTGCTCCGGTCGTAGATATTGGAAGTGGTCAGTGCCGTTTCCAGATTGATGAATCGTAAGTCCGGTTGTATCTTCTGCAACCATGGAAGCGTCTCTCCCCATACATATTGAAATGAAACCGGCCGATCGATCATTCCGTTTGTTAATTCAGTTATTTGCACATAATCCATGGCATTACGTACAAATTGCTCATGTAATTGCGGATCACCAGGGTACGGTAAAATCTGGTCGATACCACGACCAGTCATTACATCGCCACAAAGAAACAGCGTAAAATGATGTTCATTCAAATGTACCATTTTTCCGGCTTTCCGAAGGAATTAATGATATTAACGACGAATTGCTTATTTTCATTTTTTAAATAATCCGTGGTAATTTTCAAAAATACTATTATTGATTACATCCTGACCCTATAGTTCAAGTGGATAGAACGATAGCCTCCTAAGCTTTAGATCCAGGTTCGAGTCCTGGTAGGGTCACTTTAGTATTTACGTATGTGGTTATTATTACACTACTTAAATGCTATTAATAATGGTACTGGTACAGGATTTGGTACAGGTACGGAGCCATATATTTATTTTGAGCCTCTCTAAATGCTGTCTGTGTTAATAAATTCTAACGACAGCCCCAACGCTTTTATCAATAGTTGATAATACCTTTAGCCCCTCTTAACTCGTGCGTGGTGAAAAGTTTATCGTTGTCAATAGTTGACAACGAATAGTTGA
>SLQC01000365.1 GCA_007131625.1 Balneolales bacterium
ACCATCAATTATTGGTGTCCCCGGCGGAATTCCTCCATCCGGAGTTGCAGCAATTTCGTGTGACCAGTCACTGTCAAATCCCTGCTGCTTCCGGGTTCTGATCCGGTAATAATAAGTCTGTCCATTTTTTAATCCAGGCACTTGAAGCACGCCGAAATTGCGGGATGTAATTTTGTCTGTATATGTATCCGGCTCTGTTCCGTATTTTACCTGGTACATGTAATCGATCCGGTCAACCGAATATCCCACAAAAAAGCTGCCATCGGATGGTACGGTTTTACGGATGACAGGTGGGAGCTCATTCCGGTTAAGTTGTACACTGACCGGCGTCGAAGGCCTGCTTTCACCGGCGTTATTTACAGCTACAACTTTGACTTGATAACTTCCGAATCTTTCAAGGTTTTCAATTTTGATATAATCATTGATTGTAAGACCGGTCTCATTAGTAAAATCATCCATGCCATAAAGCATCTTGTATTCCGTAGCCTGATCCACATGATGAAATACGATACGCATGCGGTTACTGGCTGTGTGTACGCTGACTATTTCGGGGGTTTCCGGTGGAGAGAAATAAATAATGGTATCTCTAACTGAATATTGTTGGGGATCAAGCAGGTCTACACGTAGCTGATGTACCTCCGATGCGTGCCATTGTATATTTCTGGAAATGGTGTCATCTCCTGGCTGTAAAATCGGAAGATCCTCAAATCCTCCCTCCACCACTTTTCCTTGCTTACCCGACACAGACCAGACAAGTGTATAATTACTCATAATATAAGCCGGAATGTCCAGCGGCTTTCTGGGTTTGAAGCGAATTTCGGCTTGTTGACGATCTCCCTGAAGCTGCAAAGAGAAATTCCTGACCGGGGCGTATTCTCTTTTTAAATCAATGAAAGGCCGCTTTTTTCGGCGAAAGACATCGACAACACCCCACGCCCGGTTCTGCGATGGAGGTGTCGTCCAGGTTTCACCGGCTTTCCACAAACTCCGGTAGTCGTTAAAAGTCCAGAGCGAGGCTCCCATCACATAAGGCCGGCCCCGGTATTCCCCCAGAATTCCCTCGAAATCGATATATGCCTCATTGAGGTCTTCGTCATTCAAATGATCGTTGTATTCGGCGATAAATACAGGTTTTCCGGGATGTTTTTCATTGACCCAGCCTGCTCGCTGTCCCCAGTTTCCATAGGAGTTGAACATAATCATATCGGAATATTTCACCGGATCCATCTCCTGTTCATCGGCCGATGATGAAACATCCAGTGCCAGTCGATGCGGGTCCAAAGCCCTTGCTTGATCTGTCGCACTTTTAACATATTCCATGACTTTCGGATTGTGGTGATGCCATCCTATTTCATTGCCCACACTCCATCCAATGATTGAAGGGTGATTATACCTCAGCTTGATCATTTTATCGAGCCAATATTTTGGCAACGGGTGATCCGGATGTACCAGCAAGTCCTTTTGCCAGACTGAAACCTCTTCTAAAACCATGATGCCCCGTTCGTCGAGATAGTCCAGAAAATCTTTGGGAAGAGGGTTGTGACTTAGGCGGGCCATATTGGCACCCAGCGATTTCATCAAATCCACATCCTCCTTGATCCGCCACATCGGCAGGGTATTGCCGGTGGTGCGGTCTTCAGCAACCAGATTAAACCCGACTGTCCGAACAGGCTCACCATTCAATAAAAAGGTTTCGCCATCCACTTCGATTTTTCGAATACCGAATCTGTCTGAAATGCGATGAATCTCTTTTCCCTCTTGTAAAAGTCGCACTTCCGAAGCGTACAAATGGGGGTGATTAAAGTGCCAAAGGTCAACTTTTGCTTGCGGAAGTTCTAAGGAAACTATATACGAAGCAGTATCGCCGGCCGGAATTGTGATATGATCATCCCGGCTTTGAGCGTCCGTTCTCCAGACAATTTCTCCGTTTTTTTTCACGATTACTTCGTATCCGATTGCTGTCTGGCTATCATCCTGATTGCTGAAAAACATCTCGACATCGACCCGGGCGCTCCCGTCATCCAAATCGGGCAGAGCCGTAATATGCTGGTATTCAAGCCGTGCTTTTTCTGTTACCTCCAACCAGACCGGACGTCGTATGCCGCCCCAGTTCCATATAGCACCCCGTTTGAAGGTGTTATCCACCCGAAGGGCAACAGTGTTGGATTCGCCGAATCGCAGGTGCTCCTGTATATCAAACCAGAAGGGTAGAAAGCCGATCTGGTGTTTACCAATCCGATCACCGTTCAACCACACTTCCACGTCATTATATACCGATTCAAAGTAAATCCGAACCGCTTTATTTCGCCATGATTCCGGACTTTCAAATTTTTTTCGATACCATGCCACTCCACCGTATTCGGCATACTCATTTTTTAGGTCCCAGTTACCAGGCACTGGCATTGCACCCCAATTGCCGGTATCTGTATCGGTATTGAACCATTTGTTATGTACTCCCTGATTGTAATGATCCGCTTTAAAGAGCCATTTACCATTCAGAGAAATATTTGCTTTTTCAGACGGTTGTGCGTCCTTTCCGCCAAGATTATTATTTTTGTGAACCGGTTGGGTCGGTTCCATACCTGCAACGCGGCCTTCCGTCACGCACGAGACCAAAACAAGTATTGTGAATACCGGTAACGCCAATCTTTTCAGCAGGCATATCAGGCTGGAGTATAAAGA
>SLQC01000253.1 GCA_007131625.1 Balneolales bacterium
CCCAGAATCAGGCAAAATAACACGATCTCCAACTGTCCGTGGATGATTGAAATCATGCCTATGGCAGTAAGGGCGATTATTGCGGTACCGGATGCCAGCCCGTCCAGCCCGTCGATCAAATTAAATGCATTGGTCACACCGACAATCCAAAGCACAGTCAGGGGAAGCGACAACTGCTCCAAATTGATAATTCCGGTGCCGAATGGGTCGCCCACAAAGGTGATATTAAATCCGGCAAACCATGCAAAAGTTGCAGCAACGATCTGAATCACAAATTTAAAACCCGGACTCAGGGGCTTGACGTCATCCCTGACCCCCAGAAGAATTATCAGAAGGACTGCACCGGCAGCTACACTGAAAAGAACAGATGCTTCCGGTTGAAACGTAAAAGGTATAACCGCAGGAAAAAACTCCGGAATAATGACAAACAAGAGTCCAATGGAAATCAGAAAGCTACCGGCTACGGCGAGACCACCGAGTCTCGGGATGGGACGTTTATGTACTTTTCTTTTATCAGGCTGATCGATTGCATTGACTTTTAAAGCGAGCCGTATCACCAATGGCGTTAGAATCAATGCCAGTGCAAGGGGGAGTATGATTGAGATGATAAAAAAAAGTGTCATATTATTTAATTACGCTCTTTTTTCATCGACCGGTGAGAATTATGGTTTAGCCTGTATCTCCGGATTTTCTCTTCAAGTTTCTGCGGAGAGATATAAAAACGGGCCGCTATCATTTCTGAAGAGTACGAATTGTGAAACAACAACTCTCGCAGAAGATTCTTTTCAGCTTCCTGGAAACTTTCATTTTCCTGGGCTCTTGTAATCCCGTTTTTCGATAACCGGTTGTTCCGGACCGACTCCGGAAGATGTTCGGGCATGAGGGTCTGTCCGGCTGAGAGAAGAACCGCCAGCCTTATCGCATTTTCCAACTGTCTGATATTGCCTGGCCAGTGATACTGAATACAGGCGTACAGCGCTTCCGGACTGATCTCCGTTTTAATGGCAGAATTACAGTTTTCACATACCGAATACTTATCCAGGAATAACCGGATCAATGATGCGATATCTTCCCGGTGGTTACGGAGTGGAGGCATGTAAATGATATATGGATTGATTTCAAATATGGAAGTTTCGTTCCTGACGAAATTTTCATTGTTCTGAGAGGCGGTTTCGGATGAGGATACGATTAGCCTCACATTCGTGTTGACTTTGGGAGAACTGCCCACATGTTTGGCCGACCTGCTGTCGACAGTGTTAATGATCTTGTGCTGCAGTTTCTTGGAAAGGACCTCGAAACCTTCAATATAGAGGGTCCCTCCGTCACAGGATTCAATCAGTCCACTTTTTATTTGTACGTATCTGTCCCCGTTAATGGAAAGATATCCGAATAAGCGTTTTTCAATCTCGTCCTCCTTCATTGAATAGCAGTTCACCCGTGAGAAGATCCGGTCTTTTCTGTTGCTCCGTTCATGGATCATTTTGGCAGTCCAGCACTTCCCCGACCCATGTTCACCAAGTATGACGACAGGTGCCTGTTCGGAAGCAATGACCCGGCAATCTGCCATAATTTCGCTCATGACCCTGCTTGTCAGACTGTTGGAATTCTTTACCGACATGATTTCTATTGATATGATTATGCTAGTGTAAGGTTACTTTTAAAATTTCAAATTGCGAATCAGTCATCAGTTATGCGAATCAGTCATCAGTTATGCGAATCAGTCATCAGTTAAAGGATGATAATCTCAGGGATAAACCAAGCTGGTGTACATGTCCCTTAAGTCCTATGATGTTATCGGCATACGAGTAGTCCAGTGTGAAGTTCCCGAGCAATAACCCCAGTCCCAGTCGTCCTCCGTTTACCGTCGGATGGTAAAAGTACCCGCCACGAAGTACGATGATGTCGAGGGGATACAATTCGAGCCCGGCTTTGTAGAGCAAACCTGGTTTATTGAAAACCTTTTTGTTGGCAAAGGAAAGTTTGAAACTAGGTGTTCTTGAAATCGTTGGAAATCGGAAGGTCGTTCCGATTTCGAGCTGGTGAGGCATTGGTTCTACTATGAGTCCAGCAGCCTGGGTTCCATTGTCCTGCGAGTTATCATCATAGGAATAGACAAGGCGGTTACCCAAAGTGTTCAGCAAATCACCCGGTCCCCGGTAGGCTATGGCATAACTGACAGAAGGACTGGGGGCGTATAACAGCCCGAAATCGGTTGTTAATGCCCAGTCTTCCGAGCCGTCGCTCGATCGTCCGGCAGTTCCGCTGATTCCGGTACCAAAGCTCAATGCCGTCCCGATTTTCCTGGCGTAGTGCAAGGATAGCCCGAACTGGTTGAGGCTTACTGGTACTTGCGCTGTTGTGGGCATATACTGCTCAGGGCCACTGTGTTGCATGGTAGCACCGGCAACCAGCAAATGCTCCTGATTGCGCAGGATCACACCTGTTATATTCTCGACCATCACATTATATCGAGTGTTGTAGAACATATTGGTCGTCAGAGTGGTATTGTCCTCCGAAAATAGATAGGCTGCCGGGTTTGTGTAGACTCCTTCCAGACTGTAAGAATCAGATACTACGGTGTTGGCCAGGGCGTTGGAGCGGGCTCCAAGCATCGAATTATGGATGTGAAAACCGCTGCCACCCAAAATTTCCTGGCCGACGGCCGGCGTCAC
>SLQC01000368.1 GCA_007131625.1 Balneolales bacterium
CTGGCAATCTATCTGATTGACAAGGTCGGCAGAAAACCGTTGCTGCTGATCGGTGCTCTCGGTCAGGCAGTAATGCTTGGTGTGATGGCATTCATCTTTACAACCGGTGATCTGACGCCGGCAGGTGAGTTGCAGTTGAGTCAGACGCAGGGCCTCTATGCACTTTTGGCTGCAAATGGCTATATCGCTTTTTTTGCAACGACCTGGGGCCCGATCATGTGGGTGCTTTTGGGGGAGATGTTCCCGAATCAGTTTCGTGGTGGAGCTTTGGCGATCTGCGGGCTCATTCACTGGCTGTCCAACTTCACGATTACCCTGACTTTCCCGATCTTGCTTGCCTCCATTGGCCTTGGCCTGGCTTATGGCATTTATGCTGGCTTCGGTCTTGTTGCCTTTTTCTTTGTCAGGAAAATGGTCAAAGAAACGATGGGACGCACACTTGAGGAGATGTCGATGGAGCAGGACAATATTGAGAAGGAGAGACTTGAACGGATGAAAGATGGCGATTGAAATATACTGTTGAAGTGGAACAACCGCTTAAGGGAATAATTGCTTCTGTATAGGTTGTGTGCGGATACGTCACAAGACGTGAAGATCATCCGGGAAGTTCAGGATCACTGCTCTCATTAGGGTTGTATGCAGATGGGGATAATAGCGAATAATCCTCTTGATGTGAGGGGTATATATAATCTGTGAGCTTCAGATACATTTGAATTCCTTCCGGTGAATCGTTATATCTTGATGTGGGGGAGATTGTAAACTCAATGATTTCAGTTGATCGCTGTATAGGGCCTGTAAGTGAAAGTTCGGCCAGGGAAATTCATATGGGTATAGCAAATGTAAAAAAATAACCTTGTATTCAATTCAGAAAATTCATGGTGTTTAGAAGAATAATTTTTGCGATATCATTTCTGTTGATATACACAGCAGCATACAGCTTTGATGCGGCCGATGAAAACGGTTCGGCTGCAACTGATGATTCCATAAACAATGAACAACCGAATATCATTGTGATGTATTCGGACGATCACACTGCACAGGCGGTCGGGGCGTATCGTGGTGTATTGAATTATGGTTTACAATTGGATCATACCCCGTCTCCGAATATTGACCGTTTGGCTGAGGGAGGTATTCGTTTTGACAATGCGTTTGTTACCAATTCCATTTGCAAGCCATCAAGAGCGGTCATGATGATCTACAATCACAAAGCCCCGCACCGGGAGTGGTTGCCGGGACCGGCGCTGGATGACTACCACGACGGTGATCTTCCGGAGCCATCCACCCTGTTTTACGACTATTCCGGGTTGACCACCGCTGCCCACGAGCAGGATATGGAAATCGGTGAAGTTGGAAGGAGTAATTTTGTATGGTGCAGGGACTTGAAAGTTCCGTTGCATCCAGAAACGGGGTCGGTTAGTGAGCAGTTGGTACAAAATTTAGACTTCGCACCGACCATTTTAGAACTTGCCGGTGCCGAGATCCCTGATCGCATGCAGGGACGGTCGATAGTGTCCTTGTTGAGGGGAGAACAGCCCGGAGAATGGCGTGATGCCGTCTATTATCAGTATTTTGAAGGCCCTGAGATGGAAGGAGTCTGGCATGAAGTCGCCCGGCACTACGGGATTCGCACGCATCGGTAAACCGTAGCCCATTTTCCGGATCACGAGGAATGGGAGCTGTTTGACCTGGAGGAGGATCCGGATCAGTTGACGAGTGTATATGACGATCCGGACTATGCGGATATTCAACAGGAACTAAAAGAGAGACTTGACGAACTTCAGGAAAAATACGAAGATAATACCTGGGCGGATATTAGGCCGGGCATTCCCTGGAATGAGTGATTGAGGGTTTTGACGAGTGGATAGAAAACTAAAATTCTATTGAATTTAATAACAGTAACAGTAGGTTAGAAGTATAAATGACTTTTATAGAGTAGATACTCTTAAGATTTTAAGTGAATCGTTATAACTAAATATGGGGAAATATGATTTCTCGATGAATTCAGTTAATCACTTTCATTTTTTTTAAAGATAAAGGATTGATGGAACTGATGTAGTTGACATATCTATTCCAATATGTATGAAACCTGATAAGCCGTTCGAATATTCTCCGGATAATTCTACACCGTTGCAGGAAAAGCAGTGGGTGAGAAAAGTACGGGAGAATGGTGACCGCTCCGCATTTGAGAAAATATTTCGGACATATTATAAGCAATTGCATGGGTTTGCCTATACCTATGTACGATGCAGGGATCAGGCAGAAGATATTGTCCAGACCATTTTTTTAAGGATTTGGTCGAACAAAGAAGATTGGGATCCGCCAGGGAAAGTCAGACACTATCTCTATAACGCCGTTCGAAATGAGGCGTTGAATGAGCTAAGGCACTCAAAAATCAAGGGTGAATCCGAAAGAGAAGTCGTAGACCTATTCAACGATTTGAAAAGCCGGCGACAAGAACAAGAAGAAGAGAGCCTGGAGCTTATCGAGCTGAAGAATGCCATTCAAAAAGAAATTGAGGGGCTACCTTCACGGTGCAGGGAAATTTACCTTTTGAACCGAAGAAGTGGGCTTAGCTACAACGAAATTGCCGAGTATCTGGATATATCGATTAATACGGTAAATACTCAAATGGGTCGTGCCCTGAAAGTGTTGCGGA
>SLQC01000351.1 GCA_007131625.1 Balneolales bacterium
ACGGGTTCAATTTTCAATTCCAGCCCCCATTTTGCCCTCGAAAAACATAGCACTGTTTTTTTGGGGCTTTTACATCAAAATATCCGCTTAAATAAATACCTCTTTTTAGAGGAGACTCAAAAATGAAATTAAAAATTACCCTGATTCTGATTATTTCAGTGTCACTCAATTTCCTCATCGCTCAACTGTCGGTTGGGAATGATCACAACCCATATGCAGTAGGTACTTATGAGAGTGCAGGTATTTACTGGGCAACTCCTCAAGATGGAATTTGTACTGTTCGTTATAAAATGGCAGGTGAAGAAGCATGGAAACAGGGGCTGGACCTGGTTTATGATCCCCGCGACGGAGAATATCGGGGTAGTATCATCGGATTGCACCCTGATACCGAATATGAGGTGGAATTATCAACAACTTCCAATAAGGCAAATCACACAATCAGAACCAGAAGCGACAATTTCCCGATTGGCAAAACAACGACCCTGACAGAAGGGGAGTCCATTCAACCTGTTATTATAACGGAATCCGGCACACCGGATGCATATCACCTTGTAACAGTGCCGGATCAATCGAAATCTGTACTGAATATGTTAAATGTACATAACTATGGTATAGAAATTGATGCAGACTATGTTATTGTCCGGGGTGTAGAGATAAGAAATGCAAAAATTCATGGAATTATTATTCGAAATGGCAGACACGATATTGTTATAGAAAATACTTTTATAACATTTTGGGGTAGAATAGGCGGTCCCAGAACTTACGGGAATCTTGAAGGGGGTATGGACAGTGCTATATGGGCAGAGGAAGGAACTGAAAATCTTACGATTCAAAGGAATTTGTTGAAAGACCCGAGAGGGGGCTCAAACGATTGGACAACCGGCCATCCTGCCGGACCTCAGGGTGTCACTATTATTCAAAGCAAAGGTGGGCATGTAATACGATATAATGACATAGTGTCTACTGAAGGGCATGGGTTTAATGATGGTATCGGGGGTGGAAGGAACTTTTCATTTGTCGGAAACATGAACCGCGATTCGGATATTTACGGTAATTTCATCCGTAATGTTTGGGACGATGCTATTGAGAGTGAAGGGGCAAACATGAATGTTCGTATTTGGGGGAATTATCTTGAAAAATATTTTATTGGTATCGCTACTGCTGCCACAAGCAAAGGGCCGGTATATATCTTCAGAAATGTGCTGGGAGAAAGTAGAATAGGCCATAGTAACAGCCGAGGAGGTATGCTGTTTAAAGCCGGAGAACGGGATCAGTACGGCGGGGGCAGGCGATATTATTTTCATAATACGGCATTGCAACCCAATGGTGCCGTTCATGCTTTCTCCAGTCATGTTCATCCGAACGCCATTACCCGAAATAACATTTTCGATGTCCCGGGCAGACTCGCAACAAATCGGGAAAAAGAGCCGGAAAGTGACTATGATTACGACTATTTCTCGGGTACTACTTTGGGAACAGCACAACAGGAAAATGGGATCAGTGGGAACTTTACACCGTCTGGAACCAGTCTGTATCTTTCTTCCTCCAATCTGGAATTTTATTTGCGTTCAACGATAAATTCCATAATATGGGGAGCTCATCCTTACGAATTTGGTGATTTGTCCGTCAACATCACAGATCCTGTAAAACAGATAAAGAATCCTTTAAGAGATGCAGGAGCTTTTTTGCCCGGGTTTAATGATGATTATAAAGGCAGCGGGCCTGATCTGGGTGCTTTTGAATTCGGCGCTCCACCCCTTGAATTTGGCAGACGTGCTTACCTGGATTATGACGAAGGCTGGTCGCCCTGGGACCTGTATTAACAAGGATCACGGTTACTGAGTGTAAGTAGTCAAAGAGTGAGTTTTATAAACATATAAACAGTTTTGTTGTTGATTTAATAAGCATATGGAAGATAACTTTAAAAATACCAGGATCAATAGAAGAGATGCCATTAAACAAACGGTGGCTATGGGGCTGGCAGCAGGAACCCCTTTTATCTCCGGAATTGCAAGTATGCCATCACTTGATGAGAATGAGAATCTGATAACACGGGAAAATAGTATGACGGGTTCATCAGATTGGCAGTTGACAAGAGTTCGTGCAGATAGCAGAGAGGGGCATCGCACACCATGGATAGAAGGATTTTGCTCCAGACAAAGTGTATGGGCTGGTGATTCACTGGATATTATGGTGTCAACAAATCCTGTTCGTGAATATGCAATAGAGATTTTCAGGACAGGATATTATGGCGGTAAAGGAGCCAGGTTAGTAAGAACATTAGGACCTTTAAGAGGGAGTATCCAATCAACACCTGAGCCGGGTCACAAGAATATCCATGAATGCAGGTGGGAAGTATCTGCGAGTTTAAAAATACCGGCAGATTGGTTAAGTGGCGTATATATAGGGCGGCTTACGACCATTCAGAAAAATAGCGATGATCCGTATTGGCAAAGCTATATCATTTTTATCGTCAAAGATGATCGCCCGGCAGATATATTATTTCAATGTTCAGACAATACCTGGCAGGCGTATAACCGATGGCCCAATAACTATTCCTTGTATACGCATCCCAATGGTAATGGTCCTTATGCAGATGTGAGCTTTGACCGGCCTTACGGAAGACAGTCTCAATTTATGTCTGTTGTCAATGATCCATTGTCATTTGGATCCGGGGAATATCTGTCATTTGAAAATTCGTTAACCTTTTTTCTGGAAAAGCATGGATATGATGTAACATATTGTTCAAACAGTGATATGATTTCACCGGAACATGGCCTGAAATGTAAATCTTTCATAAGTGTAGGCCACGATGAATATTGGGATATACGACAATTCAGGAGTGTAGAGAAGATGCGCGATGAAGGGGTCAGTCTGTTGTTTCTATCGGCAAATTCAGTTTGCTGGGTTTCACCTTTTGCATCCAATTTTAAGGGAATTCCAAATCGAACTATTTTTCGAGCCGGACCTTATGGAGGATCCCATACTCATGCTGAAATTCGAGCTGGAGAGCATGACTTCCCGGAACGGGGACCGGATGAAGGTTATTTGATGGGAGCTCGTAATGTAAGACCGGTTAATGGTGGAGGAGACTGGGTGATAGTAAATCCAAAGCATTGGATTTTTGAAGGTACAGGAGTTAAAAAAGGGGATAAGATCCCCGGGTTGGTTGGGTGGGAATACCATGGTGATCCTCCTGACATACCAGGCCTTGAAGTGGTAGCCGAAGGAACAGCATGGGTTGGTGGTGAGAGGCCACAACAATGGACAGCAACCATATATCCTGGCCCAAAGGGAAACTTTGTTTTTAATGCTGCTACTATTTTTTGGGCACAGGGATTAAGTAGGCCACCGGGGCACACACTCCCATGGTCTCATTGGAGTCGTCCACATGGACCCGATGAGCGAGTTCAAAAAATCACCCATAATTTACTTAATAAAGCTATTCTGTAATAAATTAGCACTTCTTTGGTTTAACTGTCACTAAAAAGGTCGGCGGATATGGGCTTGATTAAAAATTCAATAAACCGTAAAAAATACATGTCTTTTTTTCCAGATAGAATGACAACCAGAAAGCTTTTTTTAATATCAACAGCATGTGTTTTATCAATTTTGGCAATTGCAGGGACAGAGTTTCATGTAAATCATTTTTCGATATCAGGTCATACTGGAAAGTTGATGCAGGCAGGCTTTATTCCGGGATCAGTGAACCCGGTTTCTGTACCGGATGAAACACTCCACATACATTTTATTTCCGGATCGAGAGAATATAAATCCGAAGAATTACTTGAAAAGCTAAAAGAAATATTTGAAGAGGATTTCCGGAAGATCAGGATTACAAGCTCCCGGGGTCAGGATGCAGGAGATGATTTGCCGGATATACATAAGCTTGCTGTGGCGGATCTCATGCTCGTTTTTACGCGTCGTATGACTTTGCCGGATGATCAGCTGGCTTATATTTTAAAGCATGTGGAAGATGAAAAACCGGTTATCGGCATTCGGACGGCAAGCCATGCCTTCCAGGATTTTTTAGAAATGGACGCCCAGGTTTTTGGAGGGGATTATGACGGTCACGGGGATGATGAACCTGTAGAACTATCGATTGCGGAAGGTGCAGAAGAACATCCAATTTTAAATAATGTTCAGCTTTGGGATCGCATGGGGAAGATTTATCACAATCCTGATCTTGGTCAGAATACAGAAGTTCTGCTTTTCGTGGAAGGTTTGGAAAGTAATATTTACGAACCCCTGGCCTGGACAAACAAGTATGGCGAAGCCGGTCGGGCGTTTTTTACGTCGATGGGACTGCCTGCTGATTTTGATAATGAAAACTTTTTGCAGCTGCTCTTTAATGCTATTTCCTGGACTACGCATGGGGAGATGCACCGGATTCAGGAAAATGACTAAATGGGAGATGCACTTCTTTCAGAATAATGACTGAGTGGGAAGCACCGGGTTCTGGTCATTCACCATTATTTATTGTACTTTTGGGCGACTTTTGATTACATCGTACTTAACGAACCAGAATGGCAGGAATCAAGGTTGTAACACAGTAATTGAGTTGTAATAATGACAAATGTAATTACCCGGGAGCATATCGACCGGTCCATGTCGTATGCGGCATTTCGAGACCTGATCAGCAGTCTGCTGATTGAACGTAAAACAACCGGACCCAAACAGTCTAAAGAGCTGGTTCAGTACACCCGCCTCAATGTGAAACTAATGGACCGTATCGACAAACAGACTGTGATTATTCCCGAGCTGATGGAGGCACTCAATAGTATCAAAGAACAGCAGATCTGGGTCGGACTTGTGGAGGCCTGGTGCGGGGATGTCGCTCAGTGTCTTCCACCGATCGCCAAGATGGCGGTATCGGTTCCCAAAGTGAGTATGCGTTTGCTGTTGCGCGACGAACATCCGGAGGTAATGAATGCCTACCTGACCAAAAGCAGCAGGTCAATCCCGAAGATCATTGCACTTAAAAAAGATACGCTTGAAGAGCTCTGGACCTGGGGACCACGGCCGGAACCGGCACAAAAACTTTTTTTTGATCTGAGAAAGAAAGACGAGCCTTTTCCCGTCATTGCCGAAGCGGTTCAGCAGTGGTACAACGAGGACAACAACCAGACGCTGCAGCGCGAAATTCTCGATATTCTTCTACGAACAGATGCATGAGTATATTCGGGATTAAGGTTTTACACATAAGCAAGCTTTATCAGATTACACATAGGCGAATGATTATGTTACAGGTGTCCAAAGTGACTTTTTAAAATACATTTTGAAACATATGCAACGATCACCGGAAAGTGATGCTTTTTACCGCCATGTGGCCCAAACCAGTGATAGTCCGTTAGGTCTGGAAATCGTAAGTGCCGGCGGATCGTACCTGAAAATGCGTGATGGACGTGAAATCATCGATTTCATCTCGGGAATTGCAGTTTGTACACTCGGACACGGTCACCCCGAAGTGGTTCGCGCCGTACAGGAACAGGCTGCCCGGCACATGCATGTGATGGTGTACGGAGAGTTTGTTCAGCGACCGCAATCCACACTGGCGCAGCACCTGACTTCACTGCTTCCCGACAGCCTCGACCGTATTTATTTCGTCAATTCCGGCACCGAGGCCAATGAAGCCGCCCTCAAACTTGCAAAAAAACACACAGGTCGACACCGGTTTGTTGCATTTCGGAATGGTTATCATGGCGACACCCAAGGTGCATTGAGTGTGACCGGCAGGGATATCTACCGAAAACCGTTCGAACCACTGCTTCCCGATGTGCATTTTTGTGAATTCAACGACCCGGCTGCAGTGGATGCAATCACACCGGAGACGGCAGCGGTGATTCTGGAGCCGATCCAGGGGGAGGGTGGAATCATTCCGGCGAAACAGGAGTGGCTGCGTGCGGTGCGTGAGCGGTGTGACCAAACCGAATGTTTGCTCATTTTTGATGAAATTCAATCAGGATTCGGTCGGACCGGTACGCTTTTCGCATTTGAACATTACGGCGTTGTTCCCGACATTTTGACTATGGCCAAGGCGATGGGCGGAGGAATGCCACTTGGTGGGCTCGCCTCGTCGTCGGAGATTTTCCGGGCGTTCCGGGTCGATCCGCCGCTGAATCACGTGACCACATTCGGCGGACATCCGGTTTCGTGCGCCGCAGCCGATGCAGCACTGCGTGTGTTGCTGCGTGAGGGTCTGATGGAACGGGCGACAGTTATTGAACGGACGGCGTGCGACGTACTTAAGGGTGACGCTATAGTGGAAGTGCGTGGGCGAGGTGCGATGTTGGGGCTTCAGATTTCCGACGCGGAGACGACCCGGAAGTCGGTCGCATACTGCCTGAACGAACATGGGATTTTACTGGGATGGACGCTCCATTCGGATACTTTGATCCGGCTGGCACCGCCGCTGATCATAGATCAGGATTTATTGGAGCAAACGTTGGTGAAAATACGGGATGCGGTTGATATTTGTAAAATTCAAGCCGCAAGATAGTCTGTTAGACATTATAAAATTACAGACTGATTAACGTCAAGGTTTATTCCGTCCGGTAATTATGAATATCGCTAATCAACAGAGATTTAAAAAGCTGTAAATTGAGGGTTTTCACAATTCAGAAAGAGAACTTGTGACTTCAATGCGATCGCGCCTTTCATATATGTGTAAAATATGTTAGATTAAAATAGGGTGATCACAATGAGCAGAGATAATCTAAACAGTCAGTCAATCCGTGGACGTGGTACTGCAAACAATCCGGCCAACCGGTTTGCCCGGCTGGAAGTGCAGCCGGATCCCGAATATGCGGAAGGGGGCATCTCTCCAAAAACGTGTTTTTACAATGATGATGCATCAGATGTGATTGCCGTCAATAATAGTCCGGATGTTCCGTTCGATGCGAGCCTTAATCCCTACCGCGGTTGTGAGCACGGCTGTGTTTACTGCTACGCCCGGCCGTTTCATGAATATCTGGATCTGTCGCCTGGACTCGACTTTGAAACCAAGATCATGGTCAAGAAGGATGCGGCGCAAAAACTGCGGAAGCAGTTGCAACACCCCTCCTGGAAACCGCGTACCGTCTCCGTCAGTGGTGTCACCGATCCCTATCAGCCGGTAGAACGCAAACTCGGCGTGACCCGACGGTGCCTGGAAGTACTTGCCGAGTTCAGGAATCCGTTCACTATCGTCACAAAAAACCACCTCGTCACGCGCGATATTGATATCCTTGAAAGGATGGCAAAATACAACGCTGTACGAGTTATGATCAGCATAACTTCCCTGAAACCGGATTTAACCGGTGTGATGGAGCCGCGAACGAGCCGACCGGATCGCCGGCTGAAAGCCGTCCGCGAGTTGTCCCGGATCGGCATCCCGACCGGTGTGTTGTTTGCACCGGTCATTCCTGGATTGACCGACGAGGAATTGCCGCGTATGGTTTCGGAGGCATCACAAGCGGGTGCTTTATTTGGCAGTTATGTGCTGCTTCGATTGCCGGGTGCGGTGGTTCCGCTGTTTGAGCAGTGGCTGGAAAACCATTATCCCGACCGTAAAAAGAAAATTATGAATCGGCTGAAATCACTGCGGGGTGGTAAGTTGTACGACAATCGGTTTGGATTTCGCATGAGCGGGACAGGGGTATACGCTGACCAAATCCGCCAGACATTCCAGATTTCGTGCCGGCGGTATGGACTGAATACCAAAAGTTCACCGCTGTCGGTTCAGCGCTTTCGCCGTGTTCCGTCACAGGGGGAGCTTGATTTGTATTGAAACGAAAGCATTTCGGCCACACCGGATGTTAGATTGTCGTGTTTGCCTTAACCTGGTCGTTGCCGGCTTAATTTTCACTGCACTTATATCACTGCATTTATCTCGTTTCACTGTAAAGACGGTGGTCTGTTATTCGCCCGCGATCCGTATAAGTACCGTCGGTCATCTGTCAAACCGGTTCCATCTGTCATTCTGAGTCCACGTACCAATCTGGGATCGCGTATCTATCTGGGTCCACGTATCAATCTGGGTTCACGTATCAATCTGGGTCCACGTATCATTTAGAGTTTTTGAAATGCTTTGAGATTTCAACTTTATGGGATTGCCGCCATCCCTGCCTGTTGAGTCAAGGGTTCAATAACCCGGTTATTTTCACAGATATGGCAAAAGATTGTCATTATTGAGTTGAAAACATCAAGGTGTTTCCGGGTATTCGTCCAAAATTTCTCCATTTCCATTTACTACCAGAAAATGTTGATGGGGTCCATGAAGAGTAACAATTATGGCATGATTCTCACTTGCCGAACGTTTCAGATACCAGACTTCGTCAGGGGTTTTAGGTTCTCTGGCACCTACCCCCCAGGCTCCATCGCCAATATAAACAATCCCGGAAGGATTTACTTCATCTTTAAGAAGCGGGTAGGTACGTTTATACGTATGGTCATCATTCTCCAACGCTACGCGCACTCCATATTTTTCAAATAACGGCACCCAGTGTTGCAATACCTGCTCCGACCAAAATTGATTGGGTCTACCCCCTGGTTGGACACGATGCGAAGGATATGCGTGTTTGTGATAAAACGGAATTATATGAGGCGTTCCAGCCCTGGTTTGCAAAATCTCTTTCAACCAGTCGGTTTGCCTCCCGCTGATCAGGTTGCTATGAGAACTGTCCAGTGAAATCAAGCTCAGGTAATTTCCGAAATCCAGCACACCATAACCGGGATGCCCGGGAAAAGCGAATAAATTGTAGAAATAGGGAGCATTCTCCTCGCGCCACTCGTAAGTTGATTCTTTCATTTCACCCCGTTTCACTTTCGCAATAAAATCATGGTATATTTCATTCTCTTGCATTGTCCTGTCAGAAGCCGGGTAGTGGTGGTCGATCATTTCGTGGTTTCCGATTGCCAGAACAATGGGAATAGCACGCCCTTCATCTGTAACCAGATCATCCCGCACGCGCTCGAACCAGCTGATCCAACGATATAGCCTGTCTTCCCGTGCATCGGCATATGCAAGGTCTCCACCCCATACGATGAAGTCGATATTATATTCCATGACAGTGAGATTTGTCTGCTTAAATTGGGCCCCATGCGACGTATCTCCTCCGGCAGCAAAGCGGATGGGACGAATATTCGTCTGCGGCATTGTGCGAAACTTGTACGTCCGCTCAAACTCCCCTACACGAAATTGATAGTAAGAAGCCGGTTCCAAACCAGTCACTTCGACTCGCTGAATCGTACGATCGGAATAGGGGAAGGTGTGTTGTGTAGCTGATGCTGTCAGCCATTCACTACTCTCTATGGCCCTGTAATAAAGTGTTGGGACGGCTTCATCACCAGGTTCCGTATGCCAGTCAATAGTCATCGTTGTTGTCGGGTCCTGCTGCCAGGTCAAAAACAATCCAACCGGCTCAGTGTTAGCTTCTTGTTCAATCTCGACTATTTCTACGGCCTGAATCGAGCCTGGGGCAAGCATCAGGACAAGGATCCATATAAAGGACACCTTAAGTTCGTTTCTTTTTTTCATAGTGATTAAGGGTTTCATGATTTTTCGTTGGATGCATGTTAATTTAAAGACTCGTGTCCATTAGAGGGTTGAAAATTCCCATTATGGAAATGCTTTCGAATGATGTTATCTCCAATTCGTTTGGCCAATGCAAGATATTCCCTTTGGCCCTTCATGCTGCTCCACTTGGGAGGTGTCACATCCCGTTCCACTGAGAAATTCCAAAATAGCAACTAAATATTGCAAGCTGAGCCTTCTTATAATTCTGAATCCATTTAACATTTAGAGTTTATAACATGCATTATTTAGAGTTGAAAACGTGCATTTTGAGAACCTGTGTTTAAGTTACAACCAATTAATAGTTGGTAGAAAATTCTTTTCAGTGGGATGAAGTTTCTGAATTACAGGTTTGATTTTATTGATTGAATGTCTAAGCGAGTAATATTAATGTAAAATCCAACTTCAAACAATTGCTTTTTTGAACATATTTAACAATTTATACACCTTTATTTCATCCCACCACAGATCCATTCATTTGCTGAAATCCTCATAAAGAATCAGCGACCCGTTAAAATCTGTCGCAGCCACAGCCGCTCCGGAGGCTGGCGAGCTGGTATACAGAAAAGAAATTGCTCCAAAAAAAAGAAATTGCCCAAAAAAATGATAGAACGGAAAACATGGTTCGCAGCATAAGTAGCAGTGCCGATAACGACAGGACTACCGGGACCATGGTCAGAATGGTGGTAATGACCTCTTTAACAACCTGTCCCATAGTCGAACGGGGTACAATCAGCTTTGCTGATAATCGTATTGACCGCAAGACTCTCGCATGTATTTATAATCCTGATTGCATCTAAGTTAATCTCTTGATTCGACTCGTCCTCCGGTTCCAATTAATGTTGATTTAAAAGATGCATTACAAAAAGATGGCCTTCACTTCACAGCTGTCCAAAACATTTCAAGATATTGAAATTCTCTTTGATTAGGTACAATTAGGACAGATTATTCGTCTTTTCCAAAATCAATC